>JAIOHO010001096.1 GCA_019912905.1 Anaerolineae bacterium | reverse complement strand
ACCCCCGCCCAGGGGTCGATAAAAGGTTTCCTGCTTGTGATCATCGTAGCCTTCCGCGACCAGGATCGAAGCACTCCGCCGGATGATCGCCAGCGCCAGCGGGCGAATTTTGCCGTTTTTCTTTTTCTTCGCCATGATTGGCCTCGCCAGTGGATAAAAGTCTGACAGCCCCGCCCCCAGCCTGATCTTGCCACAATGCCGGTTTTTGCGCGAACGCCTGGTCGGTTCTGGAGGATGGTCTTACACGCATGTCGCCGAGGATACGCTACACTGAACGTGCGAATCGAAAGAGAGGCTTTTCATGAGACCCATTGACATCCCCACAGGTGAAGTCTCCCGGTTTGTCCGGGACCATCTACCGGCCCAGCCTGCCCGCATCCTCGAAGTCGGCTGTGGCAGCGGCGATCTGGCGCTGCGACTTCAGCAGGACGGGCATGACCTCGTCGCATTGGATGAATCCGAAGCCGCCGTGCAGCAGGTCAGTGCCAAAGGCATCACCGCCCATCATGGACATTGGCCGGATTTTGAGGATGAACCGTTTGATGCGATTTTATTCACCCGGTCGCTGCATCACATCTGGCCCCTCGATCCCGCCCTGGACCAGGTCATGCACCTGCTGAAGCCGGATGGAGTCGTCATGGTCGAGGAATTTGACTTTCCGGCGGCACGCCCTACGGAAGTCGCCTGGCTGTATGGCACGCTGCGCCTGCTGGAGGCCTGTGATCAACTCGATCTGCACACGGAGTCCTTAGCCAGCAGGCTGCTGGCGGGGGATGGCGATTATGCTCTGTGGCGGCGCGGGGAGGATCTGCATCCGGTCTCGGCCATTCTGAACGCGCTGGTCGAACGATTCGACCTGACGGTCAACGAGTCCAGTGCTCACCTTTATCGTTTTGTCATTCCGCTGCTGTCGGATGATGCGACCGGTTATGAGCTGGCAGCCCGACTGCTGGATATGGAGCAGCGGCTCGCGGATAGCGGTGCGCTGGCGCGGATCGGACGCCGGTTTGTCGGCCAGAAACGCTGAGAGGGGAGCGTAGGCCCCCCTCTCAACCATCTGTCAGACAATCTGAGAAAATTAGCTAGAACTCAGTCACCGACTGCGGGCGATTTCGCACCCAGCGATTCGCTGCCCGCCATGGGGCCGTCACCCGGCAGAGACAGGACATCCGGCCACACAGACGCGCCATGCTCGTAAACGTCGATACCCACTTCGTCGGCCTTCGGGCTGACCCGCAGGTGGCCTACCGCCTTGAGTGCGGCGAAGGTGATGCCAATAGTGACCCCGGTCCAGATGATGACCGAGACAGAGCCAATCAACTGGTTGATAAACATGTCGAAACCACCACCCAGCAACAGGCCGCCAGCGCCATTGGTCAGTTCAGGCTGACCGAGAATGCCGATCATCAGCGTTCCGAAGATACCGCAGGCTCCGTGCACTGCAAATGCGCCTACCGGATCATCAATCTTAAGCGCTTCGATGAGATCAACGGCCAGGATCACGACGATACCCGCCAGTGCGCCGATGACGACCGATGCCCAGGGCGCGACGAAAGCACAGCCCGCGGTGATGGCGACCAGCCCGGCCAGCGCACCATTGAGCGTGATGCCCAGGTCCCATTTCCCGGTGCGGAAATAGAGGAAGAACATTGCCACGACGGTACCTGCCGAGCATGCCAGAGTCGTATTGACCGTGACCAGACCCATCAGGCCGGTGTTGCCCGTGCCCAGGGTCGAGCCAGGGTTAAACCCGTACCAACCGAACCACAGGATACCCGCGCCAAGCATCGCCAGGCTCAGATTATGCGGCTTGGGCATTTGCCCGAAGACCCGGCCTACACGCGGGCCAAGCATAATGGCCCCCATCAGCGCCATGACACCACCGACCGTATGCACGACCGTGCTGCCTGCGAAGTCATAGAAACCGCGCTGCGCCAGCCAACCACCGCCCCATATCCAATGGACCACGATGGGATAAATAATCGCCCCGGCGATGATACTGTAAATGACATCGCCGATGAAATCAGTACGCTCCGCCATCGCGCCGGTCGTGATCGTGCTTGCCGTGGCTGCAAAGGCAAATTGGAAGAAGAAGAAGGTGAACGTGCTCAGGCCCGCGCCGCCGTAGACGGGCGCACCATCCGCGTAAGTCAGGGCATCGCTGAGGAAGAAATTGCTCGTCCCGAACAGGCCGCTGGCATGCGGCGTGCCAAAGGCCAGCCCGAAACCGACCGCCCAGAACGCCAGCCCGGTCAGGCCTGCGTCCATAAAGTTCTCCAGCAGTGCGTTCACCACGCCCTTTTGCTGAATAAACCCAGCTTCCAGCATTGCGAAACCGACCTGCATGAAAAAGACCAGGAACCCGGTCAACAGAACCCATGTCGTGTCAATCGAACCTTGCAGGGCACTGATAGTCTCTGGGGTGACCGTGGTGTCGTCCTGCGCCTGTATTGCTGGCACAATCAACGTCAGGATGATGGCCGCAATCGCGATGGACAGCAGGCGATACAGGTGTCGTGAACGTTTGCGATACTTTTTCAGATCCTTCATCGATTTCCCCTTAGCGCTTTGAACGAATGTGCTGAATGGATTACGAACAGGTTGGCGACGGCAGCGGCGGGTGCCACCGCCGACGGATGATCGTCCTGAGGGGCGATCAGCGAACGCCTACAAATCTGGCTCGTCTCCAGGTCACGTCTCTACACCCCTCCTCAAAGTCCGTGTGGAATGATGGACGCAAGTCTACTATCCGCCCGCAGGGGATGTTGACAGCAACTTATCATGAACTTTGACCAGATGTTTTAGTAGATTGCGACAATGCGCCGGAGATTGCAGCACTGGTTATGGTGAAAAGTGACGATTGGAAGGGCGGAAACCTATCAGTTTCCAACATGAACGGGGGATTATTTGGACGTGATGCACAACAGAATACATCCAGCCTGTGGAAAAGTACTGATTTTAGTAAGATGTGACAACCAGAAAGAGAAAAAGTGGTGAGGAAACTTGTTCAAGAGGTGCCACGAACCTGATTCACTATAGCACCGATTGGTGAATCAAGTCAACCGATGTGCGCTCGGCCCTGCGACCGAATTGCCCGGCGGCCTCCGCAACGAGGAACGCCTTCGCTCATCTTATCTCAGCTAAACCGCCGGGCCAGCACCAGCACGAAGC
>JAIOHO010000103.1 GCA_019912905.1 Anaerolineae bacterium | reverse complement strand
GCTCGGACACAAACGAGCCATGCGCACCGCGCGCGTCCGGCAGTACTGGCAGGTGCTGCGCTCTGGCCTGAAGGTGACCTGATGCGCATCGGCCTCGTCACCGGGGAATATCCACCCATGCAGGGCGGCGTCGGCGCATATACCGCCATCCTCGCGCGGGAACTGACACAGATCGGACACGAAATCGCTCTGTTCAGCACCCGAACCGCGCGCAGCGACATGATCCCGCTGACCCAACCGTTCGATGGCTGGGGCATTCGCAGCCTGCCCGCGGTTAAACAATGGGCCAGCGACTACCATCTGGACCTGATCAACCTCCAGTTTCAGACTGCCGCCTTCGCCATGTCCCCCTGGATTCATGTTCTTCCGGATTACATGCGCGGTGTGCCAGTCGCCACCACCTTTCACGATCTGCGTTTCCCATACCTGTTTCCCAAGGCGGGTCCCCTGCGCGAGGCCATCGTCATGCACCTGGCACGGGCATCCAGCGGCCTGATCGTCACCAATCACGAAGACGAGATGCGCATCCGGCACCTGCCTTATCATCGCCTGATTCCGATCGGCAGCAATATTCTGGAGACTCTGCCCGACGATTTCGACCCAACCCCCTGGCGCAGCCAAGCCGGAGCCAACGAGGGTGACTTCCTGCTGGCCTACTTCGGCCTGATCAATCGCAGCAAAGGGATCGAAACACTGCTAGAGAGCATGGCCGCTCTGCGCACAGAGAAAATTTCGGTTCGATTACTCCTGATCGGCGGAGTCGCCGGGACCAGCGACCCAACCAATGTCGCTTATGCCGCTGAGATCGACCAGCGGATCGACTCGCTTGAGCTGCGCCCGTTTGTGCACCAGACCGGCTACCTGGCAGACGAACGTGAGGTGGGCAGTTATCTCCGCGCGAGCGATGCCATTGTACTGCCCTTTCAGGATGGGGCTTCGTTCCGACGCGGCAGCCTGATGGCTGCCATCCATTACGCCTGCGCTATCGTGACCACCCTGCCCCGCGTCCACGTTCCCGAATTCGTGCACACGGACAATATGCTGCTCGTCGCGCCCGATGATCCCGATGTCTTGCAGCACAGCCTGCGCCTGCTGCATCAATCTACCGTCCTGCGCGATCAACTGCGACGCGGAGCCAGCCAGCTTGCGGCCCGTTTTGACTGGAAGCAAATTGCCCAGGACTACGTGGATTTCTTCGAGCAGATCGTCGAGGGCCGCGCGTGATCGCTGAAATCGCACCGGTTGTGACTCGATCCACCCTCGAAAAGCGACTGCTGGCAGTCATTCTGTCAGGTTACGTGATTCTCGCGGTGATCTACAGCGTCGTTACACCCCTCTTCGAGGCATCGGACGAACTCTGGCATTACCCGATGGTCCAGTACATCGCCACCACCGGTCAACTGCCGGTGCAGGACCCGGCCAATGTCGGTCCCTGGCGGCAGGAAGGCAGCCAGCCCCCGCTCTATTACCTGCTGGCGGCGGCACTTACTGCCGGAATCGACACGTCGGATATGGGCATCATCCGGCGGCAGAACCCCCATGCCGATATTGGGGTCGTGCTGCCCGACGGCAATATCAACATGATCACGCACCGCACCGCTGCCGAAGCATTCCCCTGGCACGGTACGGTGCTGGCTGTTCACATCGCTCGTTTACTGTCGGTCGCGCTCGGTCTGAGCACGGTGTATGTCACCTATCAGTTAGGGCACGAACTTTTCCCCTACGAGCCAGTCATTCGTCTCGGTGCGGCGGCATTTGTCGCCTTCCTGCCGATGTTTCTGTTCATCAGCGGTTCGGTCAACAATGACAACCTGTCCAATCTGCTGGGCAATCTACTGCTGCTGCGCATCGTGCGCCTGCTCAACCCACAGCGCAGTCCCGGCTGGCGGGATTACGTCGTGATTGGCCTCGTTACCGGGGCCGGGCTGCTGGCGAAGTACAACATCGGCTTTCTGATTCCCCTGGTGGCCCTGGCGCTGCTGGTCGTCAGCTTGCGGCAAAAGAACTGGCGACCGCTGGTCTTCGGCGGAATCATCTCCGGCACGCTGACCATCGCGATTGCCGGTTGGTGGTATCTGCGCAATCAGCAGCTTTACGGCGATCCCACCGGACTCAACGTCTTTCTGGAGGTGGTCGGACGGCGGCTGGTCCCGGCTAATCTCGCCCAGCTATGGAGCGAACGCAGCAGCTTTACCCAGGCCTTCTGGGGTTTCTTCGGTGGTGTGAATGTACCCATGCCTGCGGTAGTGTATGCTCTCCTGAGCGCAATCGGCGTGATCGGATTGATCGGCGCCCTGGCCTTCTGGGTGGTCTGGCTCATCCGCCGCCGCAGCCGCTTGATCGTTCACGGATGGCTCCCTATGCTCTTTAGCGCCGGCTGGCCGGTGCTCACTTTTATCTCGTACCTGCGCTGGACCGCCGAGACCCCCGCCTCCCAGGGTCGTTTGATTTTCGGCGCGCTGTCTCCGATTAGCATCTGGCTCGTCGTCGGCCTGGTCTGGTGGCTCCCACGCCGCGCTCGCCCCGGACTGATGGCGGTCATCATCATTGGTCTGGCACTGATTGCTGTGTTTACCCCCTTCGCGGTCATCGCACCCGCCTATGCGGAACAATCGGTGTCTGAGTCGGCACAGGACGCACCCCTGGCCCAATATGCCGCGGTGAATTCTGGCGGCCAATTGTCGCTGCTGAGTGCGGTCATTGCTCCGGACAGCACACAGGTTCAGCCTGAAGGCTACGTCCATCTGGAAACGGTCTGGCAGATCGACCAACCGTTTGACCGCGACTGGAGCCTGTTTGTCCATCTGGTCACGCCCGATGGGGTCATCCTCAGTCAGCGCGATGTCTATCCCGCGCAGGGTCTGCTGGCAACCTCCGACCTCCCTACTGGCAGACGGTGGCGCAATGAGACTGCCGTCTGGATTCCCCCGGCGGCCTATGCTCCAATGACGCTGGATGTACGAATCGGCTGGTATCATCTGCCGAGTGGGGAACGGTTGCAGCGGCACGACGGGTCCGATACATTCTCGATCGGTCAGGTCAAGCTGATTCCGCGTGCCAGTTCGCTGGAGGTGCCCAATCCGATTTCGGTCAATTTCGGCGACGAGATTGAACTGGTCGGCTATGAATTGAGCGACCTCAGCCCGGCGGCGGGCGACGCTGTTCAGATCATCCTGTACTGGCGCGGAATGAAGGCCATGTCCACCGACTATAAGGTATTTGCCAGCATCATCGACCCGCGCACGTTGACCAAATACGCGGCATCAGATACGATGCCTGCGGATTGGACTGCGCCCACCTCCACCTGGGTTCCCGGCCAGATCATCGCGGATGGTCATGAACTCCAGGTCTCGCCGAATACACCCCCCGGCATTTATGAACTGCAAATCGGGTGGTATCAGGAGGTGGCCGGGGAATTTCGGCGGCTGCGCATCCATACCCCGGATGGCGGTCAGGCCAATGATTTGATGGTTCTCAGTCGGGTGCGTGTCTTACCCCCTGAGAAGGAGTTTTCTGAATGACTACGCGAAGGCAAGATCAGGCTGCGGTCCTCGTGCTCGTCGCGCTCTGGCTGCTGTTCTTCTGGCGGCTGTTCACGCCCATCCCCGGTGACCAGGCATCCATCAAACAGGGCGATTTCTCCGGTCAGTTTGTGGCCTTTGCCAGCTATCAGTATGACCGCTTCACGCACGGCGAGATCCCCCTCTGGAATCCCTACAATAACGGCGGCCTGCCCTTCATCGGCGATACCCAGGCCGCGGTGTTTTATCCGCCCCGGCTGGCGACGATCGCCCTCAGCGCGCTTGCGGGGGGCTGGAGTTACCATGCGCTTGAGCTTGAGATGGCCGCGCACGTCCTGGCCTACTCGCTGATGATGTATGCCCTGGTGCGCCGCATGACTCGTGCTCAAACCGGCAGCGTCATTGGCGGACTGACCGCTGCCCTCATCGCCAGCTACGGCGGTTTTCTGAGCGGGTATCCTCCGCAGCAGCTTGCCATCCTGGAGGCGGCCATCTGGTTACCTCTGGGCATCCTGGGCACCCTGGAAGCCACGCGCGAGGCCGCCCTGCGCTGGCCCTGGCTGGTGCTGGCGGGCTTCGCCCTTGGCCTGTCGTGGATGGCCGGACACCCGCAAACCAGTTGGTTCCTGACTTATCTCATGGTCGCGTTTCTGGCCTATCGCATCTACCACGCCCGGCAGCGCTGGACAGTCTTTGTCGGGGGAACAGCCCTCATCGGGGTTCTATCGGGCGGCATGGCGGCGGTTCAACTGCTGCCCGGACTCGAATATCTGGCGCATACCGCCCGCGTCGGCCTCATGTTCGAAGACAAGGCTAACGGTTTCCCGGTGAGGGACCTGCTGCAATTTCTGTTCCCCGGCCAACTGAGCTTGTTTTCGCCGCTGTATATCGGCATCGGCGGGCTGGCGTTGGTCCTCGTGCTCGTGTGGTTTTACCGGTCGGTTGCGGGCAGCCGTTTCTGGCTGGTCACGGCGCTCATCGCATTGGGGCTAAGTCTCGGTAGCCACAGCGCTATCTTCCCGGCGCTCTATAACCTGCTGCCGGGCCTGCGTTTCTTTCGCGGGCAGGAACGCGCCGCCTATCTGGTCGCCAGCAGCCTAGCGATCCTCGCCGGTCTGAGCATTGCCGCATTGCTTCATCAGCCTCCGCAGGACGACTCTACACGCGTTCAAATGCGTCGGACCTTGTGGGCCATCGTCGCCGCTGCCGCCGCCGGTATCGTCCTATCCGGCTCCGGTTGGCTGAACAACAGTCCAGCAGACTCGTTAGACGCCGCGGTGTTCAGCACCTTCCTGGCGGTGTGTTCGGCTGTCCTCCTGGGGACCATCCTCCATAAGCCGGACTCTCGCCTGTATCCCTGGCTGTGGATCGGTCTGCTGTGTTTCGACCTGTTCAGCCTGAACATGGCGGCCACCAGCACCTATGACCCGGTGCCCCCTACCCAGCAGTTGTCACTCACCCCACCGCCACTGATCGCCCAGGTGCTCGCAGATGAGCAGACGCCGTTTCGCGTGGATGGTTTTCGCGGCCTGACCGATAATTACGGCAGCCTGGATCAGGTCATGGATATGCGCGGCATCAGCCCGCTTTTTCTTGATGGACCTTATCACCTGAACGAACCCGACAAGATCAACCCGCTGGCCTGGGAATTGTTCGCCGTGCGCTATGTGTTCACCGACTGGCAGGCGCTGCCGGTCTCCAGCGAAATCGTCGACACCGGCGAAGATCGTTACGGGGCAGTGAATTTGCACCGACTGAGGAACCCGCGTCCGTTTGCCCACCTGGTGTACCGGGCCGAAGTGCCGGACAGCGATGCCTTCGCCTACGCCCTGCTCGATAACCCGGATTTCGACCCGCGTCAGACCGTTATCCTCGACCAGAGTCCGCCGTTCGAGCTGCCTGCCGATCCACCCGATCCCGCCGCCGCCATCGTGACCGATTTCGCACCAGAGCACTTTGCGGTGACGGTGACCACGCCCGAGAATGCGATTCTGACTCTGGCCCACCCGGATTATCCCGGCTGGCAGGCCAGCATCGATGGCGACCCAGCCCCGATTTTACGGGCCTACGGTGCCCTCAGTGCCATCGCTGTTCCAACTGGGGACCATACCATCACCCTGACCTACGACCCGCTGTCCTACAAACTGGGCGCAGGGTTGAGCCTGTTCACCTGGGGCGGCGTGATTATACTCGGGGTGTGGGCCTTGATGAGGAAACGACATGCAGGCAGATGACCGGCTGCGCAACTGGTATATGCACCAAAGTTCGCCCACCCGGGCGATCTATCTCGGACTGACGATCGGTATCTTTGGCGGGCTGATCGGGCTGCTGCTGGCGGTCGCCGGGCCGATCATCGGCGCAGGTGCAATCATCGGACTGCTGGCCGCGCTGTACATCCTCACCGATGTCTCGGCGGCGCTGTATGCGCTCATCGCGGTCATGGCCTTACTACCGTTTGGAACGCTGCCGTTTAAAATCGTCATTACGCCCACACTGCTCGACATGGCGGTCGCGGCATTCCTGCTCGTCTACCTGTTCCAGTGGATGACCGGGCGTCGGCAGCGGCTGCAATTGACGCCGGTCCACCTGTTGATCATAGTCTATGCCCTGTGGCTGATTCTCAGCTTCGCGCTCGGTCTGCGTTATGCCCCCCCCACGCCGAACAAGCTGCGCCAGTTTGCCGAAACCCTGATGAGCATCGGTCTGGCCTTCGTGCTGGTTGATCTGATCCGTGACACGCGCACACTGCGCCGGGTGGTTCTCGTATTCATGCTGTTTATCGGCATCCAGGCGCTGGTCACACTGGCATTGTATATACTGCCGGACAGCTTGGCCGAGCGCCTGCTCGTGATTCTGGCCCGCATCGGCTACCCTAACGGCGGTGTCATCCGCTACATCGAAGATAATCCCGCCCTGCGTGAGCGTGCCATCGGCACCTGGGTCGATCCGAACGCATTGGGCGGCGCGCTGGCAATCTCCGCCGCGCTGATTGCCGCCCACGTCTTCGCCGTCAGGCCGATTATCCGCTGGCGCTGGCTGCTCATTGCCCTGTTCGCGGTGGTGGGACTGGGCCTGCTGCTGACCTTCTCGCGCGCATCGATGCTGGCCCTGGCCGCCGGTTTGCTCATCATCGCTGTGGTCCGCTACCGGCAGTATCTGCCGCTGCTGCTCATCGGCGGCATCCTGCTGTTGTTTCTGCCCCAGACTCAGATCTACCTAGACCGCTTCATTCAGGCATTTACGGCAGCAGATCTAGCGACCCAGATGCGCCTCGGTGAGTACACCGATTCGCTGCGCCTGATCAGCCGCTACCCAATCTTTGGCGTCGGCTTCACCGGCACGCCAGGCATCGACCTGTACACCGATGTCGCCAGTATGTACCTTATCATGGCGAACCAGATCGGGCTGGTCGGGTTAGGCATCTTTTTGACCACTATGGTCGGCGTTCTTGGATACGGCGCGTATGCCTGGCGGCAGGCCCGCCTCAACCAGGAGCTGGATTCGACCCATCTGGGCCTGCACACGGCGCTGCTCGTCTTGCTGGTCAATGCCGTCGCCGATCTGTATTTTTTCCGGCTCGATTTTCAGGCTTCGATTACGCTGCTCTGGCTCGTGGTGGGCCTGTGTCTCGCCAGTTCTCGTCTCGCGCTCCAGCAGGAATCGACCGTTGTCAAAAGCGAACCCGTCAAGTAACATGATGGTTCCAAATCGAATTGTGCAAGTCTTTCCGCTCCACCACCATCACCCGGATGCATGTGGGGCAATCCCATGGGAAGGAGACAACTAAACACACCCATGAAAAGACCATATGAAGTCTCATTTATCGTGCGGATCGAGTCGTCCTCAGGCGATGAAGCCATTAACGACCAGATCACGCAGGTGCAAAGCTGGATCGAAACCGGCGAATACGGTCAGGTCACCAAGATTGATCGCTGGGGTCGGCGCAAGCTGGCCTACGAAATCGACCGCCAGCGTGAAGGCTATTACGTCATTATGGAAGCCAATATCGATCCTCAAGGGCTGCCAGAAGTCGAACGCAATATGAAGCTGTCCCCAGCGGTTCTGCGCTATTTAATCATCCGGGCTGATGAATAGCCGGGTATAGGGAGCGAGTAATCTTATGGG
>JAIOHO010001095.1 GCA_019912905.1 Anaerolineae bacterium | reverse complement strand
GGCGCGGTGCAGGGCTTCATCGGCATAGATATTACCCACCCCGGCAATAAAGGTCTGATCGAGCAGCAGCGCCTTGAGGACTCGCTGGCGGCCCTGCAAGCGCGCGCGAAAAGCGTCCAGCGTGAAGGCCTCGTCCAGCGGTTCCGGGCCGAGTGCGCCGGTGATGCGTGCCAGGTCGTCGGTCAGATAGACTTTGCCGAACTTGCGCGCATCGGAAAATCGAAGCTGCTGCCCGCCGTCGAGCTGCAAGCCGAAATGTACCCAGCGGTCGGCTTCATGGATGGTTTCGTTGGCCGTGACGTACAGCCGCCCGGTCATTTTCAGGTGGACGACGAGCCAGTCGGTATCGAGCCTGCACACGATGTACTTGGCCCGGCGGTTCACAGCGCGAAAGGTCTGTCCGGCGATGCGGGCGGCAAATTCGGTGGGGTCGGGGCTGTGGATGGTGCGCCCCCAGTCGTACCACATGCTCTGTACGGTATGTCCAATTAACGGCCCGCGTAAACCGCGAACCACCGTTTCGACTTCCGGTAATTCTGGCATGATTCTAGTGTAGACGAATTCCGTAAACTGTGCCTGAAGGTGTTGTAGGGAAATTGTACTGGCGAGGTCGGTGCAGCGTCCAGGGCGGGAAGAAAATCATATCTGTTTCATGTGGATGCGCCACAGCCGGAACTCATAGCCAGGCCCCTGAAAACGCGGCGGTGTGTGCAGGGGGATTTCCTCGCTTTGCAGCCAGTCGATGCCCAAATGGAACGGACCATAATACCAGCTGATGACCAGGTAGGCCGCCTGCCCGGATGCCAGATCGTGCCGCAGGGTCTGCCCGAAGGTCGGAACCGGGTCGTCATCCAGGCATCTCAGCGTGAAATTATCGCTGTAAAAGGACAGCATGTGGCAGGCTTCTTTGGTGGCATACACTATGCCTGCCGGTTGGATTTCCGACAGCACCTGTGCGGCTTCGCGAACCCGGTCGTCGGCAGTCAGGAAGCCGCTCTGAAAATCGAAGACATTGTTGCCGCTGAACGGCAGATCGCGGGGGGTGGCCTGGGCGAACGGCACCGCAAATGTGACCATCCAGGCCGTCACCACACCGATACCGGCGGCCTGCCGCATCTGTCTGCTGGTGGGGATCGGAAGACGGCGGAACTGGTCCAGTCCAGCGGCCAGCGCCAGGGTGAGCGGTGCGGCAAGGGTCATCAGGTAGCGGGCGGTGACCACCCGTGCCAGCAAAATCACCGGCAGTGCCACGATCAGCAGCCAGACCAACACAAAGAGGGTCAGTCCCCGGCTCTGGCGGCGCAGCCCGTTCATGACCAACGCCATTCCCGCGCCGATCAGGAAGATTGGCGAGGTGAACTCGGCGATCAGCGGCAGCACACTCACCAGATAATCCAGCGGGCCGGTGGGTGCGAAGGCATCATCCCGCTGGATGTTAAATTCATTGACGAGGATAAACGGATGGTCTGTTTGCTGCGAGACATACGCCGGGATGAGGATCGGCAGCCACATCAGGATTACCACCAGCGCCGCGACGCATAATCCCGGCAGGCTGCGCAGGAACCCGCGGCGCAGGTCCCCGCGCTGGAGTCCGACCCACAGCACGGCGGTGACGGTCAGCAGGGGGAGCAGCGCCATCGTCAGCTTTGCCATCGACGCCAGGGCCAGCAGCAGGCCTACGGCGAATCCTTCCCTCAGGGTGGGATGCCGGGCAAAAGCCAGGCTGCGCCAGGCGACCAGGACTGCGAAACCCGCCGCGAACGGGTCGGCCAGGGCCATCCGCTCGAAGAAGAAGGCATACGGCAGCAGCGCATAGATGCCCAGGGCCAGCAGACCGGTATAGGGATTCCACAGCCAGCGACCCAGCAGGAACAGCGCCGCCCCGGTAATCGTCGAGAACAGGGCAATCGCCAGCCGTCCGGCAGCCAGGTTCGTGCTTGGCGGTCCGTCGAACAGGCCCAGCCAGAAGTAGACCAGCAGCTTGCCATGCGAGAAACGCGCAGGGTGGGCGTCGAAATTCCACACGACGGCGGCGCGCGTCATGTGCGTGCCTTCGTCGACGTAGGGTTCGAGCTGGGTGATGCTCTGGCTGCGAATCAGGAAGTGAACGAGCAGCAGGCCGATCGCAGCGAGGAGGGTGGCGTGTCTGGACATGCGGTGAACCCTTCTGGGGGTCATGCTATTCGCCGTTGTTGCCATGCTATAATACGCTAGGATGCCATTGGGTGTGGAGGATGGATTTATGGTGCAGGCGATTCGTATTCAAACAACCATTGGGGAAGACCGCCGCCTGGTGATTGATTTGCCCCCAGACACACCGATTGGCCCGGCAGAATTGGTGATTCGTCCTACGCAAACGGAGCGGCAAGAGACCAAAACTCTGACCCGCGAGGAGGCTCGCGCAAAACTGCTAGCTGCCGGTCTTCTGGCGACTCCAATCTCAGCTCCAGAGGGAACAGTGTCTTTATCTCCAGAAGAACTGCTACTCATTGGAAAACTTTCCTCCAATGCACGTCCCTCGGAAGACCTCATCAATGAGGATCGAGGTGAGTATTGAGTGTCTATTTTGTCGATACGAGTGCGCTAGCGAAACGGTATGTTCCCGAAATAGGATCACAATGGGTAATCAGTTGGATTTTGCCGGAAGCCAATCATGTGGTCATCATCTCCGAATTAGCGAGTGTGGAGTTTTTTTCGCTCCTCAATCGTCGGGTACGAGAAGGAACTTTAACTGCATCAAGCCTGGCTATCCTGCAAAGCAACTTCTTGGTACATCAAGAAAAAGACTATCTGGTAGTGCAATTGGACAATACCGTTGCAATCGGAGCCTTGATGCTGGTCAACAAATATCCCTTGCGCACTCTTGACGCTTTGCAGCTCTCATCTGCACTAAAGGCTAAAGCGCTGTTTGATGTGCCGATGACTTTTGTCAGTGCCGATCGCAATCTGCTGCAAGCCGCGAGCGCGGAAGGCTTCGTAACCGATAATCCGAACGATCATCCCTGAACTGGCTTCCGGTTGCCGAATTCATCGCTGTAATGAGGGGAGTCTCAGGCAGATTGCGCCCCGGCCTGGTCGCCGAGAATGCGGGCTGCCGCGATGGGTTGGCCGAGAACTGTGGACGGAAACATGTCCCCGGACAAAAATACACCCACCCGCTCATATACTCCGTCGCGATTTGCATACACCTCGACAAAATACGCATCCGCTAGGATGTCCACCAGCCAGTATTCGGCCACGCCCTGCCGCTCATACAAGTCAAACTTGAGACGCCGGTCTACCACCGCTGTGGAGGGCGACAGAATCTCGATGATCAGGTCCGGGGGTCCCTGCCATTTACCATCTGGACGCAGCTGACAGGCCGACTCGGACCCAACCCAGAAGACATCCGGTTGGCAGGTGTCCTCATCAAGGTAGACATCCATCGGTGCGATGACGGTCCTGCCGTGCGGTGCGATCGCATTCAGCAGAATGGCAGCCCGGAGCAGGATTTCCTGATGGGCGTAAACCGGTGAATCCACGTACATGACTCCATCAATGTGCTGCATCACCACCGCATTGTTTTCCGGCAGCGCCCGGAATGCCTCCGCCGTCAACCGCTGGCCGGTCTGGGGATTGGCTGGATTGACGACCATTACAGACTCCTTCTCAACCCGAGACGGAACATAACCCGATTATACCCTGAAAGCCTGCGGATTCGGTTCTCCAAACGAAAATCATACGCGGAAACCGGTTCACGGCAGGGGGCAGGGTGATATAATGGGGCGACACGAGCAGATGATCTGGAAGCCCTATGTCCTCACAAGATTTTGTGCATCTTCACGTCCACACGGAATACTCGCTGCTGGATGGCCTCAGCCGCATCGATAAGCTGGTGGGCCGGGCCAAAGACCTCGGCATGGAGTCGCTGGCGATCACCGATCACGGCACCATGTTCGGCGTGATCGATTTTTACCGCGCCTGTAAAGCGGCGGACATCAAGCCGATCATCGGCGTCGAGGCTTATCTCGCGCCGCGCACAATGCAGGACCGCGACCCGAATCAGGATCGCAAAGCCTTTCACATGCTGCTGCTGGCGAGAAATCAGACCGGTTATCAGAACCTGCTTCAGATCGCCAGCCGCGCCCAGTTGGAGGGCTTCTATTACAACCCGCGCATCGACCGCGACTTTCTGGCGGCCCACGCCGACGGGGTGATCGCTACCAGCGGCTGCCTGGCCGCACAGATTCCGAGCATGATCATGGCCGGGCAGGACGACATGGCCCGCGATCTGCTCGGCTGGTATCGGGATGTGTTCGGCAAGGAGAATTTTTTCCTCGAACTTCAGCAGCATGACATCCCCGAATTGGAAACGGTCAACCGCTGGCTGGTTGAAAACCGCGATTATGCCGATACGCCCTTCGTGGCGACAAACGACGTGCATTACGTGCTGGACACGGATTACGACCCGCACGACACCCTGCTGTGCATCCAGACGAGCGCGCTCAAAAATGAAGACAACCGCATGCGCATGTCGGACCCCAGTTATCACCTGACGTCGCAGGCCGATATGTGGCGTTATTTCGGCCACATTCGCGGCGGCGAACCGCTCAGAAATACGCGCCTGATTGCCGAAATGTGCGAGATCGATCTCGACTCGAAGGGCTATCATCTGCCGGTGTTCCCGGTGCCGCCGGGCTATACTGCCGATTCTTATCTGCACTACCTGTGCGAGAAGGGCCTCCGCTGGCGCTTTGGCGACGACGCGCTCGACGATCCGACTCTGCGCAACCGGCTGAACCACGAACTCAAGATCATCCATGACATGGGGTTCGATACCTATTTCCTGATCGTGTGGGACCTGTGCGAGTACGCCCGCGAAGCCGACATCTGGTGGAACGTGCGCGGTTCCGGCGCGGGCAGTGTGGCGGCCTACAGCCTGGGCATCACCAATATCGACCCGATGCAGAACAGCCTGATCTTCGAGCGCTTCCTGAATCCGGGGCGTGTGAGTATGCCCGACATCGACCTGGATTATCCCGACGACCAGCGCGGCAGGATGATCGAATACACCGCGCGCAAGTATGGTGTCGATAAAGTGGCGGCCATTATCACCTTTGGGACGATGGGGCCGAAAGCGGCGGTTCGCGACGTGGGGCGTGCGCTCAACATCCCGCTGGATGTGGTCAATCAGGCCGCGCGCCTGATTCCGACCGAGCCAAAACCCAAGCCGATCATGGAGTATGTGAACGGTAATCCCGAACTCGAAGAGATGTACCGGAAAGATGAGGACATCCGCAAGATTATCGACACGGCCAAGGAGCTGCAAGGCGTCAACCGGCACGCGTCCACACACGCGGCCGGCGTGATCGTGGCCGATAAGCCCCTTGTTGAGTACATCCCGCTGCACCGCCTCACCAGCGGTGATGAAGAAGGATCGCTGCGGGCGGTGACTCAGTTCCCGATGGAAACGTGCGAGTCGATTGGCCTGCTGAAAATCGACTTTCTTGGCCTGTCCACGCTTACGATTATGCGCAAGGCGTGCGAGTTGATCGGGCGCTATCACGGCCAGCACTACCGCATCACCAACATTCCCTATCGCCACGAGCAGGTGGCCGACGACCCCGAAAAAACCGCCATGCTGAACAAGGCCTTTGAGCTGATCGCGCGCGGCGAAACGGTGGGGGTGTTCCAGGTCGAAAGCACCGGGATGCAGCAGATGCTCCGCGACATGCGCCCGACGAAGTTTGAACACATCATCGCCGCCGTATCGCTTTATCGCCCCGGCCCGATGGACTTCATTCCGTTATACAACAAACGTCTGCGCGGCGAAGAAGCAATTGAATATCGCCACCCTTTATTAAAACCGATATTAGAAGAAACTTATGGAATCCTGGTCTACCAGGAACAACTGATGCAGGTGGCCGGTCAATTGTTCGGCTACGAACTCGGTGAAGCCGACCTGATGCGCCGCGCCGTGTCGAAAAAGAAGGAGAAAGACCTCAGGAAACACCGCGATATTTTCCTGGAACGCGGCCCGGAACAC
>JAIOHO010001094.1 GCA_019912905.1 Anaerolineae bacterium | reverse complement strand
GGATGTCACTTAACAGATGCCGCTTCCCTTGATCGCGGCGCGGATCGGTTACATCTACAAAATGGGTCATCAGGGCAATTTTCTCAGTCATCTTTTTTGCTTCTGAGTTTACCCCTTCTCTTTAGAACGCGATTGCCCTGCCGCTGATCCGCGTATAACACGAAAGAAGTCGATGAAAAAGTCCTCAATTGGAGGTTAAGGAATAGCCAAAACACGTAGGTCGAACCAGAAAAGGCGTGATCAAAGCCGCTTTGCTTGGAGGGGATGATCTTGATGGGATTTTGCCAACATCGACGCCATGACATTCATCACTTCCGGCCAATAAAGATTCGGAATATGCTCGATGTCGGGCTGTAAGCCACTCAACAATCACGTTGAGACCCAGAGTCGCGCTGTGATGCGTGGCTGACCGATCGAACACGACATCGACGAACCCGGCGCTATCGCTAACAGGTGGTAGCGTCTTTTTCTCTTCAAGGAGAAGCGATCATAAAGTACCTTACCGGTATCCTAATCGTAATGGGGATGCTGTTGATCTTCATGTATTCGACCCTGGCGGCGCAGGAGGATGTGCCCTGGCCGACCGATGGCTGGCTGACAGCGACACCCGAATCGCAAGGAATGAACTCGGCGCTGCTGGCCGAGGCCTATGAAGCGATCCAGGATAAAAACCTCGATATTCACAGCCTGCTGGTCATTCGGCACGGCTACCTGGTCGCGGAGATGTATCGCTATCCCTACACCGCCGATGCCTTGCATGACCAGCGCTCGATCACCAAGAGCAACACAGCTACGATGATCGGCGTCGCCATCAACGATGGAGCGATTTCCGGCGTGGACGCGACCATGTTGAGCTTCTTCCCTGATCAAATCATTGCCAATGTCGATGCCCGCAAAGAGGCGATTACGATCAAAGACATGCTCACCATGTCCTCCGGCCTGGATTCGGACGACGCTACGACATTTCGCGAGATGGTGTCCAGTTCAGATTGGACAGCCTGGATGCTGAATCGTCCGGTTACTGAAGAACCGGGCGCGCGCTTCAATTACAGCAGTGGAAGTACCAATCTGCTGGCGGCTATCGTCGAACAAGCCACCGGGCAGCCGCTGCCGGCTTATGCTGCCGAAAAGCTGTATGGCCCGCTGGGCATTACCCATTTCCAGTGGAATCAGGAAATAGGTGGCGTTGGGCATACACTAGGCGGCTTTGGGCTGCATATGACACCTCATGACATGGCGAAACTCGGCTATCTGTATCTGCATCATGGTGAATGGGACGGCGCGCAAATCGTTCCCGCCGATTGGGTCGTGGCTTCGACATCGGTTCAGGCACCGACCCCGCCGGACAACGGCTCTAATTATGGTTACCAGTGGTGGATATCCTCCGACGATGAGCCTGTGGCGTCGTTTTCGGCGCGGGGAGACGGCGGCCAATTAATCTATGTTGCCCCGGAATTTGACCTTATCGTCGTGTTCACTGCCGGGCTGACTGATTCGGATGCCTACACATTTCCGTTGATCTATGACCACATTCTGCCAGCGATTTCCTCTGATTCGGCACTGTCGAATAACCCCGATGGGCTGGCGCGGCTGCAAGCGGCAATTGATACCTTGCAGAATCCACTGCCACAACCCGTTCCTGAACTGCCGGATATGGCGAAGACGATCTCCGGCACAAAGTATGCCTTCAACTTTACGCCGTTCTATTCTGGTTTTCGACCCATTGGCTGGAAAACGCTGTCACTGACATTTACCGAAGGATCGTCCGAAGCGGTATTAACGGATGACGTGGGCGACTTTGTAATGGACCTGCCCATCGGAATGGATGCTGTACCCCGCCTGGCAGAGATACCCGGCTGGGGTACTACGGTGATGCGCGGGACATGGACTGCACCCGATACCTATATCATCAACCTGGATGTGTTGGGTCTGCCAGAGCATTATGCGATGGCGATGCAATTCGGGAACGATCATATGCTGGTCATGTTCAGTGAGTTGCTCAGCGGTCAACAAGTCCAACTAGAGGGCGAAGCCACTTAGACCGTGCTGCAATGCGCCTATCGTGGCAGCTCTTACGAGACGAGGCCGAGATTCGATGAAGTCATCAATTGGCAGATCGTTGTTTCGAGCAAACTCCACGATTTCAAGACGCTGGTTGTTCATTCGATCCCTGTGCTACAAATCCACCAGCCCCTGCTGCGCGGCGATGCGGACGGCTTCGGTGCGGTTGCCCGCCCCCAGCTTGCCGAGAATCGAACTGACGTGAAACTTGACGGTGCGCTCACTGATGATCAGATCGGCGGCGATTTCCTTGTTTTGCAGGCCGCGCGCCAGCAGCCGCAGCACCTCCAGTTCGCGGGCTGTCAGCGATTCGGCGTCTTCGACCGCAGCTCGCCCTTCGCTGACTTTGCGCATCAGGCGGGAGGCGACAATCGGCTGGAGCAGCGAGCCGCCCGCCTGCACCACGCGGACCGCGTTGAATAATTCGTCGCGCGGCGCGCCTTTCAGCAGATAACCCTGCGCCCCGGCCTGCACCGCATCGAGGATGCGATCGTCGGTATCAAAAGCCGTGAACACCAGGACGCGCGCCCCGACGTTCTCCTGTCGCAGCCGCTTGAGCACCGCCACCCCATCCATCTCTGGCATTTCCAGATCGAGCAGCAGGACATCAGGGCGGAGCGTCATCACCTGCTGGACGGCTTCATGGCCGTTACCGGCCTCGCCCACCACCTCAAAATCCGCCTGGGTGCTGAGGATCGCTACCAGGCCGTCGCGGACCACAGGATGATCGTCGGCCACCACGATGCGAACGGACCCGGTCATAGGCGGCTCTCCAGGGACATCTTGATTTCCAGGCTGGTGCCTTCACCGGGGCAGGCATTCACCAGCACCTGCCCACCCAACAGGCGCACGCGCTCGTTGATGCCAATCAGACCGTAATGACCCTCTGGAATGTGAGTCGGGTCGAAGCCAACCCCATCATCGGTGATCGTGAGTTCGATCTTTTCCGGCATGACGATGAGCTGCACACTGGCCTGCTCTGCATGGGCATGCCGGACCACGTTCGTCAGCGCTTCCTGCACGATGCGGTAAATACCGATTTCGACGCGTGCGGGCAGCGGGTGGCTGGCATCCACATGATCGAAACGCACATCCAGTTTGCCTTTGCGGGCACACTCGACCACCAATTCGTTCAGCGCATCGACCAGGGACTTGCCTTCCAACGGCGCAGCGCGCAGGTCGAGCACCGAGCGGCGGGCTTCTTCCAGGTTGGCCCGCGTCGCGATCAGCGCCTGCTGCACTGTGTCGCGCACCCGATCCGCCTTGATCCCAGCTTCCAGCAGCGCATCCACCGTTTCCAGCTTGAGGGCGATGGCGGCTAACCCCTGGGCCAGCGTATCATGCAGTTCGCGGGCCAGCCGGTTGCGTTCTTCGACCGCGCCCAACTCGACACTTTTGTTGAACAGGCGGGCGCGTTCGACGGCGATGCTGACCAGATCGCCGACGGTATACAGCAGCTCCAGGTCATCCTCGGCCAGCTCTTCCCAATCGGTGCTGGCGACGTTGAGCACGCCCAGCGGCTTGCCATGCGCATCCAGCGGGATGCTGGCATGAAAACGCAGGCCCGCCGTACCGACGACCAGGTTTTCCAGGCGGCTGCACGTGATATTGCAC
>JAIOHO010000102.1 GCA_019912905.1 Anaerolineae bacterium | reverse complement strand
CTGTTTATCCTGGGTGCGATGGGGGTGCTGCTGCGCCGCAATGCCATCCTGGTGTTTATGTCGGTGGAATTGATGCTGAATGCAGCCAATCTCGCGTTAGTCGCGTTTTCGCGCCAGTGGGGGAATGCCGACGGCCAGTTGTTTGTCTTCTTCGTCATTACGGTGGCAGCCGCCGAGGTTGCGGTAGGGCTGGCGTTGATCGTCGCCATCTTCCGCACCAAGAAAAGTATCAATATTGACGAGTTGAACCAGCTCGAAGGCTAACGGGCACGCTCGAATGGTGAAAGAGGTGGTATGGAAAGTTATGCGCAGCTCGTACCGTTAATGATCTTGATCCCCTCGATCGGGACGTTCATTAACTTTTTCTGGGGCGCGAAGCTGGGCGAAGCCTGGTCGAGTCGGATTGCGATCGTGGCGTCAGCTCTCACATTTGTGGTCGCCCTCCTGTTGTTTTCCTATCTGAATAATAGTCACGGCCAGCCAGCCATCGTCGATCCGGCCTTCTTGAACGGGTGGATTCGGATTGGTGAGAGTGTTGAAATCCCCTGGCAAATGCGGGTGGATACGCTCAGTGTGACGATGATGATGTTCGTGTCATTGGTTGGCTCGCTCATTCATATCTACGCGCGCGGCTACATGCATGGCGACGAGCGCTTCCCCCGGTTCTTCGCCTATCTCAACATGTTCCTGGCGTTCATGTTTATCCTGGTGACCGGCAACAACTTCCTGATGATGTTTGTCGGCTGGGAAGGCGTGGGCGTGTGCTCGTTCCTGCTGATCGGCTTCTGGTTCGATAAGCCGCACGGCGTCGGCTGGAAGAACAGTAACGCGGCCAAGAAAGCCATGATTGCCAACCGGGTTGGCGACTTCGGCATGTTGATGGGCATCTTCCTGATGTTCTGGACCTTCGGCACGCTGGACTATTATCGCCCTGGTGAGATCGCCAATGTGCATTACCTGGAAGAAACCGTGCATGAGCAGGCCGTGGAAGGTACCGGAGAGGCAGCGCCGGAAGAAGCGGCTCCCGCTGAGGGTGAACACGGCAGCCTGCTGCTGACCAGCACCCGCGCGCAGGAGGGTGGCGAGGGATCAGAGGCAGCGGCGGCAGAAGAAACTGGCGGCCATGCTGCAACCTCGAACTGGCCCCCGGAATTTACCGATAAGTCGCATATTTCAACCGAACGGCTGGGCGTGTTCGGCCAGACCGAGCGGATGATCGAAGCCGGTGCGATCGTCAATTTTGGCTCCTTCAGTCTGCCCATCGAAACGGTGATTATCCTGATTACCCTGTTCCTGCTGCTGGGCGCGACCGGTAAATCCGCACAGATTCCGCTGTTTGTATGGCTGCCGGATGCGATGGCTGGCCCCACGCCGGTCAGCGCGCTCATCCATGCGGCGACGATGGTCACCGCGGGCGTGTACATGATGGTGCGCTCCAACGTCCTGTTTGCCAATGCGCCGCTGACGTCGTTTATCGTGACGCTGGTCGGCGCGGGCACGGCGATCGTGGCCGGGTTTATTGCGGTCGGCCAGTGGGACATCAAACGCGTCCTGGCCTACAGTACCATCAGCCAGCTCGGGTTTATGGTGGCGGCGGTGGGTGTGGGAGCCTACGGCGCGGCCATCTTCCACATGGTCACCC
>JAIOHO010001093.1 GCA_019912905.1 Anaerolineae bacterium | reverse complement strand
TTCAAGGTGGTTGGGGGAGGTTCTATCTCCCTCAATCACCGAACAGCCAAGAGCTGATCCGGGTCTGTGAAACGCGCTACACCGGCGCGTTGAGGAAATTCGATTTGTTGGAGAAAATCAAAGGGGTTATTGCTCGTGGAGCGTTCGCCTAAACTCTTGTCCTCCCCGCACAGAAAACCGGCAGAATAGTTTTTGCCGGTTTTTGATTTCGCGCCGCCTCGCTGCATCAACTGCGAAGTTTGCTACCATATGCGTGTGAGGGTCGGTAAATAGGTTAAGCTCTATCCGCAGTTTCGGGATGGCAAGCGATGACACGATCCGGTGCTGATTCGACGTTTGAACAACTGGTCTACAGGCTGAATCCTGAGTACCGGCTGCGACGCGCCTGGCCGCTCAGCGGGGGTGTCTCCGCCCAGGTGACAGCGCTGGAAATCGAGCAACCGGACGGTCGCACGAAAAGAATGATCGTCCGCCAGCACGGGGCGGCAGATTGGCAGCGAAACCCGCACATCGCCAGAGACGAGTTCAGGCTCCTGCAAGCTTTGCGCGCGGCAGGTTTACTGGTGCCGACACCGTATGATTTCGATGCATCCGGTGAGATTTTTGTCACGCCGGTACTCGTGGTGGAATACATCGAGGGCGAAACTATTTTCCAGCCCTTAAACCTATCGGATTACATCCGCCAGATGGCCGCGCATCTGGTGGCAATCCATCGATTCGATGGATCAAGCGTGGACCTCTCGTATCTGACCGAACAACGCCAGCGATATGCACAGGCGTTTCGAGTGCGACCGACCCACCTGGATGATACCCTCGGTGAGGGTCCCATTCGGGATGTACTGGAAGCGGTTTGGCCCCTCCCCTCACACAATCCTCCAGTCCTGCTGCATGGCGATTTCTGGCCGGGCAATCTCCTCTGGCAAAACGATCAACTCGTCGGCATTCTCGACTGGGAGGATGCAACGATCGGTGACCCGCTGGAGGATCTTGCCAACAGCCGCCTCGAAATTCTGTGGGCATCTGGCCGTGACGCCATGCAGCAGTTCACCGATGCCTATCAGTCACTTAACCCGATCCATCTCGTTAACCTGCCATACTGGGATCTGTGCGCTGCGCTGAGGCCAGCCTTCAAAATCGACGATTGGGCGGCTGACGAACAGGCCGCGCGCACGATGCGCGAGCGGCACGGCTGGTTCATCGCCCAGGCCTTCGAGAGACTGTCTGACCAGCGATAGCCAGCGGCCCGGCCCGAGCGAGGCGCTGAGTCCGGCTGATTGCTACGCGGCAGGTTCGGCGGACAAATCCGTTCGCCGGAGCAGCTGCGCATTCAGCGCCACGATAATCGTACTCAAGGACATGAACAGCGCACCCACCGCCGGGGAAAGGATGAAACCCACCGGGGCGAGGATGCCCGCCGCCAGCGGCAGCGCCACCACATTGTAGGCGGTCGCCCAGATCAGATTCTGAATCATCTTCCGGTAGGTCGCCCGGCTCAATTCGAAAACCTTTGCGACGTCGAGCGGATTGTTCTTAACCAGGATAATCCCGGCAGATTCAATGGCGACATCGGTCCCGCCGCCGATGGCAATGCCGATGTCGGCGCGCGTCAGCGCTGGAGCGTCATTCACCCCATCCCCGACCATCGCCACTTTTTTGCCCTGCTTTTGCAGCTCGGCGATTTTCTGGTCCTTATGCTCTGGCAGCACCTCGGCGAAGACCGTGTCGATTCCCAGTTCGTCGGCCACCGCGCGGGCCACAGCCTGGCTGTCCCCGGTCAGCATCGCTACTTCCACCTGCATCCGGTGCAGCCGCTCGATCGCCTGCCGGCTTTCGGGGCGAATCACATCCGCCAGCGCAAAAGCCGCCGCCACCTGATGTTCGACGATGAGATACACGACCGACCGGGCCTTGGCGTTAGCCTCATCCGAAAACTGTAGGATCGAATCCGGCAGGTCCAGTTTCAGCATCTCCAACAGGCGCGGGCCGCCCATATACACCGCCTGGCCCTCATGCGCTGCCTGGATGCCGCGTCCTTTAATCGCTTCAAAATCGCTGATGACCGCTGGTTCGACCTCGCGTTCCTCAGCTTCGGTGCGAATGCCCCGGGCAATCGGATGCTCCGAGTCGCCTTCAATCGCGCGCGCCAGACTCAATGCGCGGGATTCTTCCCAACCGGGCACCACCATCAGGCCCACCACGCCAAAGCGTCCCTCGGTGAGCGTGCCGGTCTTATCGAAGACGACCGTATCGATCTCCCGCGCGGTTTCGAGCGCCAGCCGGTCGCGGACAAGGATACCGCTGCGCGCGCCCATAGACGTACTGATCGCCACCACCAGCGGAATCGCCAGGCCAAGCGCGTGGGGGCAGGCGATGACCAGCACCGTCACCACCCGTTCCAGCACCTCAAGCTGCAAGCCGATGGCGGCGATCCACAACACCGCCGTGACGACGGCGACGGCCAGCGAGATGTAAAACAGCCAGCCCGCGGCTTTGTCAGCCAGAATCTGGGTGTTCGACTTGCTGTTCTGGGCCTCATCAACCAGACGCATGATGCCTGCCAGCGCCGTCTCATCCCCCGTGGCGGTGATTCGCACGCGCAGACTGCCATCCCCGTTAATCGTGCCGCCAATCACTTGCGCGCCCGGTTCTTTCGATACCGGCTGCGACTCGCCGGTAATCATAGCCTCATTGACTTCTGAATGACCCTCTTCCACTTCGCCATCGGCGGGCACCGTTGCGCCAGGGCGCACCAGAACCCGGTCATCCTTGCGCAGTTCGCTCACGGGAACGGTCTCGGGCTGCCCATCTGCGCCAATACGTTCGGCATGATCCGGCATCAGTTTTGCCAGTTCGTTAAGCGCGCCCGACGCCTGACGCACGCTGCGCATCTCCATCCAGTGTCCCAGCAGCATGATGTCAATCAGGGTCGCCATTTCCCAGAAAAACCCGGCGCTGGTGCCGCTGACGGCTGCAAACAGACTGTACACAAAGGCAACGGTAATCGCCAGCGAAATGAGCAGCATCATCCCCGGCTTGCGCTGTTGAACCTCCGGCACGGCCATCCGCAAGAAAGGCAGGCCGCCATAGAGAAAGATCGCAATCGCAAAGACCGGGCCGATCCAGGAGCTGCCGGGGAATTCCGGCATGCTGAACCCGAACCACTCCTGAATCATCGGGCTGAACAGCAGCACCGGAACGGTCAGCAGAAGGCTGATCCAGAAACGGCGGCGGAACATAGCTTCGTGGCCGCTGTGATCGGTGTGGGATTCGTGACCGTCGTGACTTGGAGCGTGCGCGCCATGCCCCATAGCGTGCCCCCCACGATGCATCTCAGGCGAGTGTGCCTCTGGCTGAAGCGCGGCATCACCACCCTGCGCATGATGGGCGTGCGCGCCAGAAGACTGTAGCTCTGCGTCTTGTTCAGTCGTTTTGGAATGTTCGCTGTGCATGATACTTCCTCCCGATATACTTCTCTGACGCATCCGCAGCCCGCCGTATTACGTTGCGCATCACCCTGAACAGGCACATGAGAATGGGTCATCTGGAGTTGTTTTTATTCTATTGTGCGCACAACTGGCTGACATGCACCCCCTGACGCATTCCCGCATCCTCTGTTGCGGCGAACAGGCTTTGTGCAGTACTCTTGGGCGCGAACCTGACCGCGTACAGAAAGGAACCCCGTATGAAGGTTGGCATCCTGCATCCCGGTGAGATGGGCGTCTCGATTGCCGCCACCATCAAAAACAGTGGGCATGAAGTTTACTGGGTGTCTGCCGGGCGCAGCGCGTCCACACAGGCCCGCGCCGAAAAAGTTGGGCTGCGCGATGCGCATTCTCTGCAAACCCTGTGTGATACCTGCGCCTGGATCGTCAGCGTCTGCCCACCGGAAGCCGCCGAGGACCTGGCCCGGCAGGTGCACGCCTGTGGCTTTCGTGGAGCCTATCTCGACGCCAATGCCATTTCGCCGCAGAAAGCTGTCCGCATTAATGATCTCATGCAGGAAGCAGGCGCGCGTTTTGTCGATGGCAGCATCATCGGTGGTCCAGCCTGGACGCCGCACAGCACCTGGCTCTATCTGGCCGGGCCGGATGCATCCGAGGCGGTCACCTGCTTCGCGGCAGGCCCGCTGGAAACCAGCATCGTCAGCGACACGGTGGGACAGGCTTCCGCGCTTAAAATGTGTTTTGCCGCCTATAGCAAGGGCACCACCGCCCTCCTCAGCGCGATTCTGGCGACAGCCGAAGCGTTGGAGGTTCGCGGCGCGCTCGAACAGCAGTGGTCGCGCAATGGGTCCGAATTCGCGGAGGAGACCACCCAGCGCGTGCGGCAGGTCACTGCAAAAGCCTGGCGCTTCGCCGGGGAAATGGACGAAATTGCGGCCACACTCCGCGAAGCAGGCATGCCCGGCGAGTTCCATCAGGCCGCAGCTGAGATCTACCGCCGCATGGCCGGTTTCAAAGACGCCGACCCGACACCCGCCCTTGACGCAGTGCTCGACAGCCTGCTGCGCGGCCAGGGCGAACAGGCGGCCCCACCCCAGCCCTGACTCAACATTTTTGAAGCCTTGCATAGGACAGGACATCATGACCGATCACGAACCCACCTTGAAACGGTATGCCGCACCCACGCTCATCTCGTTTGCCACGCAGTTGTTACAGCGGGCCGGGCTGCCGCTTGAACGCGCGGCGGTCGTGGGGGAGATGCTGGTTGAGGCCGACCTGATGGGGCACTCCACGCACGGTTTACAACTTCTAGCGCCTTATCTTCAACAGATTGAAGGCGGGTCCATGACACGGCAAGGCGACCCGGAAACTGTGGCCGATCATGGCGCAGCGCTGACCTGGGATGGGCGCTATCTCCCCGGCCCCTGGCTTGTCGTTCAGGCCATGAACGCGGCATTTGAGCGCATTCACGCGAATCCAGTCGTGACGATTGCGATCCGGCGCAGCCATCATATCGGCTGCCTGGCCGTTTATCCCAGGCTGGCGACCGAGCGCGGCCTCTTCATGCTGCTGGTCTCATCCGACCCGAATGAGAAGTCCGTCGCGCCTTACGGCGGCATTCGACCGCTGTATACCCCTAATCCGCTGGCCGCCGGCATCCCAACCCAGGGCGATCCGATCCTCATCGACACCAGCATGTCGGCCACGGCTAACGGGGTCGTTGCGCGTCACCGGCTGGAAGGCAAGCGTCTGCCTCATCCCTGGCTACTGGACCATGCAGGGAATCCCTCGGATGACCCAGACGCGATGTTCTCCGACCCGCCGGGTTCGGTGCTGCCGCTCGGCGGTACGGACCTGGGTTATAAGGGATTTGCGCTGGGCCTGCTGATCGAAGCCATGACCTCGGCGCTGGCGGGTTTTGGCCGTTCGGATCGACCTCAACAGTGGGGGGCTTCCGTATTCTTGCAGATTATCGACCCGGAGGCGTTCGGCGGACGGGCGCACTTTCTCCAGGAAACTCAGTGGCTGGCAGAGGCCGCGCGTAGTAATCCGACTCGTCCTGGCGATCCCCCCGTGCGGCTGCCGGGGAGCCGCGGGCTGCGGCTGCGCGCAGAACAACTGCGCAGAGGGGTTGCGCTCTATCCGGCGATTCTGCCCGCTCTGGAATCGTGGTCAGCGAAACTGGGCGTTGCGCTGCCTGCGTCATTATCGGACAGCGGCTCCTGATCAGCACCCATACTGCGGGTGATACGGGAATCCGCTAGGAGGGCTGTTCGATTTTCGGGCGTTCCCCACGCTGCGGATAATGTGCCAGGCTCTCTTCCAGGCGATCGGCAAAGGCCGACAGGACCTCCGGCGGGGTATAAAAGCGCAGGCTCACGATGTTATTCTCGCGCGGCACCAGCACTTTGGTCGGCGGCTGAAACTCATCCATGAGGTTCACGCGCAGGCCGATGACCTGTCCATCGTCATTCCGAATCACATCGAAGCTGACATCGGGTTCGGAGAAGCCAAAAAAGTCGTCATGCGTGGGCTGGCCGGTGTTCAGTGCCCGCAGCCAGGCCACACAATCGTCCAATTCCCAGGTCAGCGCCCCGGCATCTTCGACCTGCCAGCGCCAGGCCCCGTGGACGGATTGCAGCACCACCCGAAAAATCAGCCAGTTCGCATCAAACGCATCGCGAAAATCATCTTCAAATTCATAACCTGCCACGCCGATTTCCAGATTAAACCGATCATTCTCTAATCCCGCAGGCATCCAACCTCCTCAACGGACTGGCGATAAACGTGCGTCAGTTCGATCCATATTCCAATCTTTTGACTATGACTCCAATTATAACGTAACCCTCCAACTCTGGACATGAATGCGTGAAATTTTCTAACCCATGTTATGATGGAAACAGTCGATTATCCCCAGAAATCATGGGAGCACATACACGATGTCCACAAATGCAGACTCACTGGTTCGTGAAGCGATCGCGATCTACCGAGCGGGGGAAAAAGAACAGGCGCGTGCCCTGCTGCTCCAGGCGGTTGACCTGGATGAGAATCATGAGCAGGCCTGGTTGTGGTTGAGCGCGGTGGTGGATTCGGTCGAGGATCAGATCACCTGCCTGGAAAACGTCCTGACCATCAACCCGGAAAACGAGAAAGCCCGACAGGGCATTCGCCTGCTGAACGATAAGCAGGTCAGCGTGCCATCCGAATCAACCCCCCAGACCGCTCAGGAAGCCGATGAAGACGCCTTCGCCAGCGTCAGTTTTACCCAGCCCGATCCACTGGCGGATATTGGACTGGACCCCGAGCCAGTAGACAGTGAGGAAGATCTGCCCGATGATGTCGCCTGGGACATCATCGAGACCAGCAGCGCGAGCGCTCAACGCCCGGCCAGCGAACTCAGCAGCTCCCACTACAATGACTGGATCGCGGGGCTGAACATTGGCAGCAATGAAGCGGTTGAAACCTTTGGGGACATCGAAGAGGAGGAGCCTGCCTTCAATGCCTCGCCTTTCATTGGCGATGGCGATCTGATGGCGGACGATGCGCCTTTCGAGCTGGATCGCAGCATCTTCGGTCTCGAAGAGGACGAACTTCCTGCTGCCGAGCCTTTCAGCGCCAGCCCCTTCAGCGCCGATTTCGATCAAGACTTTGAAGACGAGCCGCGCGTTTCATCTCCAGTGCCGCCTTCCGCGATGACAGCCGAAGCGCTGCCGGTGCGATCGACCCCGCTTCCGAGCGCCGCACCACGCTCGCCCGTCACCGCCGCCGAAGATGATTTCCGGTTTGCGGAAATGGACTCCGATGCGCTGTTTGGTGACGAATTGAGCGGCGATAATTATGACGATGCGGACTTTGGCACCGTCGATCCTGCCGAGTTCTTCAAGTTTATTCCGGCGGAAATCCGGGCAACGCGCCTGCCAGGAACCAATGAGCGCTACCCGGTGCTGGTCGTCGTCGGGCTTCTCCTGCTTGTCCTGCTGAACGGGGGGGCACTCGCCCTGGTGTATATGACCCTCAGCGGCAGTCTTTGAGGC
>JAIOHO010001092.1 GCA_019912905.1 Anaerolineae bacterium | reverse complement strand
TGGATAAGCTGCGGGCGAAGATAACCGCTGGCTTCGCCCAGTGTCCATGCGCCGACGAACACGAGCAGAAAGGGTAATGCGCGCCAGAACTGCGGCCTCCACTCTGGCCGACGCTGGCTGACGCGCCCCCAGATTCGGGACAGCAGCAGCACGGCAATCAGGGGGGAGGCCAGCAGCCCGGCTACTCGCCTGGTCAGCGTGATACCTGGACGTGTGGAGCCATAATGCCGCCCATGCCAGAATCGAGTCCGTACTGCGGCCATATTCCCGCAGCCCTCGCTGAGCCGTATCGTCACGGCGGGACTCAACAGCAGTTGTTTGCCATTGGCTCGCAGGCGTACATGAACCAGCGTTTCCCAGAAACCGCCGCGCATTTCCTCTGTGGCGAGATTGAGGGCGTCGCGCAGATATGCCGCATTATCCCCGGCGATATCGGCTACGATTCCCTGTTTTCCGGGCGGCAGAAACGCATTATAACGCACGAAATAATAAGCCCAATCCATCGCGCTGCCATCGACCGGCGCGTCCAGCGGACCCCCGACCCCGGCAATGTCCGCTTCAAAGGCCGCCTCGATCCGGGTGACCCAATCTGGCCCTGGGATACACTGCGCAATCGTGAAGGCGATGATCTGGCCGCTCGCCTGATCCAACCCTGCTTTCCACAGATGCGGCACGAACAAGCGCGAATCACACCGCAGGAGGTGAATTTGCGGGAATTCGGCTGCTACGATCTCGGCTGTACCATCAGACGAGCCATCCACCACAATAATTTCGGCGGCGGTGGTCTGCGCGTTCAGGGCAGCCAGGCAGCTGCGCACCGTACCCCGGGCGTTCTGGCAACCTACGATCACGGATGTTCGTTCAGGCACTAGGGTTAAGCCTTTCCAGACCCATAGCGTAGGCAGGCGACCTTACAGGATGCTAGCAAGCGTAATATCCGAAACCGCCACCGTCGTCCGCTGCCGGTTGGATTCATATCCGGCAAAAATAGTGCGCAAAATTTCGCGAGAATGGCGCGCCTTCGCGTTGGTGAGGGCCGGTTGCTGCATATCGATGATCATCTGACGAAGCTGCGTGGCCGTGGCAGATGCAAACGCAGGGTTCGATTCGCGGGCAATAACCCTTGACCTGCCTCCAGCCTCCGCGCGGGCCTCCCCGCCTCGGACGTAACTGAAGCGGGCGCTGGGTGCGAGGCGTCCATCGGCACGATTCATGCCGACAGACGCGCGCGCGACCCCGCCCAGGGACAGCCGCAGCGACGCCTCGTCACAATCGACACGCATTTCAAGATAACGTTCCGGGGCACGGCTGACGCGATTAAAGGCGAGCGTCGCCAGGCGATCCTCTGGAAATTGCAGGGTCATCTGGACCAGTACGTCTGAGTCATATTCCAGGCGGACACGCGGTATGATCGCCGTAACCGTTTCTGGCAAATCGTCAAAAAAGAAGCTCATCAGATCCAGGGCATGTGAGCCAAATTCGTAGAGTGTCGATTGTTTCAGGTCCGCGCGCCAGGGTGTTGCATCCGTGTTGGCCGGGTGATACATCTGCTGCCAGCACTGAATGAAATAGGGTCGGCCAAATTCGCCTGCCTCCAGCCGCTGCTTGGTATCGTGATAGGTCGCCATAAAGCGATACTGGTTGTTGACGACCAGGAGCCGATGATGTTGATCTGCGGCAGCGATGATGTCATCGGCCTCGCTCAGGCTGCGCATAAATGGTTTTTCGCACAGGACATGTGCTCCATTCTCCAGGGCCAGCAGCGAGAGTTCATAATGGGTGACAGGCGGTGTTGCCACGATGACGAGATCTGGCTTCTCCGTTTCCACCAGAGTCCGGGCATCCGCATAGACGGCAGGGATTCCGAAGCGTTCTTTCATTGCGTCTCGCCGGGCAGCAACCGGCTCACATGCCGCGACGACCTGAATGTCGCTGACTGACAGGCAAGCGGGCAAGTGGATTTGTTCGACGACTTTGCCGAGTCCGAAAATTGCAGTTCGTATCATGGATTGATTTCTCGATAAATCGGAAAAAGAAAGGACGACCAGGGTGACCTTTAGTTCCGTTATAGCCCAAAATACTAAAATACGCTTAAAA
>JAIOHO010001091.1 GCA_019912905.1 Anaerolineae bacterium | reverse complement strand
GTATAGCGTTGAGGGGCGAAATCTGCCTGCGATTTACCCACTTCCGGTGGGCAGAATCTCAAAATGGGGGATGTGGTTGGGGCGGATGATGCTGAAGTCCCGCCGGTCGAGGGTGAGGATGCGAGTGATGCGACGATTCTCTGCAATGGCTGCCACGGTCGCATCGACAAAATCAACACGCGAATCTGCATACTGATCCAGTATCTGGGCTGTCCGTTCGAGGTCGTTTTCGTCGAGCGCATGTAGAATATATTTTCTGTGTGGCATCAACCTCAAGAAACGGGCGATCATCCGATTACCACCTGCCCGCCTCAACAAATAGCCCACTTCCGCCAGGGTGGTTTGAGGCAGATAGATGACCCGCGCCTGCTCGTATATCGTCTGACAGCGCTGGTGATACGGATCATTTTGATCGGCCAGGGCAACTACAAAACTGGTGTCTGCGACCGCTCGCATGGTAATTTACACATCTTCTCGTGGGGGATCCCCATACAATATTTCTTCGTCTCGGATAGAAAGATCGCCCGGTCCGTCAAACAAATCTTCACCGGTTAACACCGGATCGTGAGCTGCATTATACTCGGCGAGATGGTCGGCTTCTGCCTTGAGGACAAGCATAAACTCCAGAACTTCGGCCATATCCTCGTCTCGCAAATCATCCAACTCAGCCACCAATTTTTCCCGGATGGTCGGTGCGTCCATGATTTAACCCTCCACAGCCTTCACCCGTATTGTAACATCGAATCCTCAGCGCACGACGATGCGGCTGCCGCCGGGCAGCTTTTCGACCACGAGATGCACCGGGAAATGATCGCGCAGTTCGTCGATGTGCGTGATGACCAGAATCAGGTCGAAATCGCCCTGAATGGCTGTGATCGCCTCCACCAGTCGGTCGCGGCCATCGGCATCCTGCGTGCCGAAGCCTTCATCCACGAACAGGGTGCGCAGGTGCGCCCCGGCCCGCCGCGCCAGCATCTGCGACAGGGCCACGCGGATGGCGAAGTCGATGCGGAAGGCCTCGCCGCCGCTGTAGAGTTCGTAATCGCGCGTGCCGAGTTCGTCCGCGACCTGAATATCGAGCGTCTCGGCCATGCCGCCGGTCTTTTTCTCGCGCTGGGTGCTGAAGTTCAGCGCCATGCGGCCCTCAGTCATGCGCCGCAGCAGTTCGTTGGCCGCCGCTTCAAGTTCGGGGATGGCCGTTTCGATAATCATGGCCGGGATGCCGTTCTTGCCGAAGGCCAGCCGCAGGTCTTCGTACAGGCCCTTTTCGTGGCGGGCCTCCTCAGCGCGCTGTTCGAGATCGGCTTTCCGCTGGCGCTGGCTCTCCAGGGCGGCGATGGCCTGGCGCGCGCTGACCAGCCGTTCGTGGGCGCTGTTGGCGCTGGTGCGCAGCTGCGCGACGAGCTGCTGGCGCGAGTCATATTCGGCTTTCAGCGCCTCCAATCGCTCGATGTCGGTCTTCAGGTCTGCCATGTTCTGCTGCTCTTCAACCAGTGCCGTCTGGCTGCGGTCACGGCGCGCGGCTGCGGCCTGCAAATCGGCTTCAGCCCCTGGCAGCGCGGTGAGGGCATTTTCCAGGTCGAACTGTCGCCGCTCGTAAGCCTGATAGGTGCTCAACTGAGCGCGGGCCGCTTCATGCGATTCGCGGTCATAGCCGATGGCGTCCCGTTCCGCTTCGAGCGCGGCCAACTGCTCGCGGATTTCCTGAGCAAAGTCGCCGGATGCGAGCAGGGCTTCCAGCGCTTGCAGGTTGGCGCGTTCTTCCTGCAAGCGGGCTTCGGCTTCACTGGCCCGGTCCGCCTGAGCCTGGAGCACTCCGGCGCGCTCGATCATCGGCTGCAAACGGCGCAGGTCGAGGTCGATTTCGGCGGTGCGCTGCTTGTGGGCGCTGGTCTCGTCGGTAATGGATTTCATGCGCGTTTCATGGGTGCGGTAGGTGTCGCCGTACTGCTTGCCCTCGACCGACAACTGCTCGACCAGTTCGCGCCGGTGCTGCTCATCCAGCGGCTGGCCGCACAGCGGGCAGATGGCCGTGGCGACTTTTTCCAGCTTGTCGAGCCGGTCTTTGATGTTGAACATATCGACCCGCAGCGCGCGGTTGGTCGCGTCGAGGTCGGCCCGTTCTTCCCCCAGATGAATCAGGTGAGTCTGAAGCTGCTGCCGCTCGGTTTCGAGTGCTTGCAGAGCCATAACCTCCGCCTGTACTGCGGCCAGGTCCGCCGCTGCGCTGTCGGACAACCCGCGTTCCAGTTCGCCGATGCGCGCCCGGCAGCCGCTGGCTTCGTTTTCGAGTTCGGCCTGCGCCTCGCGGATCTGTTTTTCCAGCCCGGCCCGGCGCGTGTCGAAATTGCTGAGTTGCAGCAGCTTTTCCGCCAGATCATGATCGGCATCACGGGCGGCCTGGAGGGTGGCGTAACCGCTTTCGATGTCGGCCCGGGCGTCGATCAAGGCCTGATACCCGGCGATGCGCTCCCGATGGCGGGCACTGTCCTTTTCGGCGGCTTCGATGTCACCCTGGCGCTGGCGGGCACGGCGGTCGGCAGCGGCCCACTCGACCCTGGCCCGGTCGAGATCGTCCGGCACCTGTTCGACTTCCTTCAATTGGATTTCCGCTGCCCCAAGCGCAGCCTGTGCTTCGGCCTGGACGCGCTCCGCTTCCGACTGCTCGTGGCGCAGGCCCGGTTCCTTCGCCAGTTCGTCATCCATTTCCCGGATGCGCAGGGCATAGACGTCGATCTGGGCGCTGATCTGGCGCAGATGTTCCTTGGTCGCTTCCTCGTACTGCTCCCACTGCGCCAAGCCGAGAATGTCCGAAAGAATCTGTTTGCGCTCCTTGGGCGTTTTGGTGGTGAAGGCGTCGGCTTTGCCCTGCTGCAAAAAGGCCGAATGCACGAACGTCTCGTAATCCAGCCGCAGCAGCAGGTTGATGCGCTCCTGGGTCGCCCGGATGGAGGGTTCGCTGATCAGATTGAACGTGCCCTCCTCGTCCTGCACCAGCAGGTCGAGCGTGCCCGAACCACGCTGTTTGCGGGTGCGCCGCCGGATGACGCGATAGATCAGCCCTTCCTGTTCGAAGTCCAGCTGCACGTACATGTCCTGCTTGCCCTGGTGGATCAGGTCTTCATCGTGCCGGGCGCGCGCCTTGCCCCACAGCGTCCAGGTGATGGCATCCAGCAGCGACGACTTACCCGATCCGTTGGGGCCGGTCAGACAGGCCAGATGCACCCCGTCGAAGCGGATCGGGTCGGGGGCACAGTAGGGCAGAAAGTTGCTCATTTCCAGGCGAATCGGCAGCATGGCATCACTCACAGCATCCGGCGCGATTAGAACATCTGTCGGAGTCTAGCGCTTCCGCCGGTGAGAGTCCAGCGCAAACCCGGTCCGGCTTTCCTGCGGCGCAGGCTGGCTCTATACTACAAAGGATGTTGTTGGCGAAGTTCTGCTCAAGCGCTCACCCCGGCGCTGTGCGCCACCCCTCCCTTCAGGGCGAGGGTTAATTTCGCCTTACGCTCTTTCTCCATGAGGACGAAAAGGCAGGCAGTTGAGTTCGCCCACCGCATCCCAAGCTGAGTGACGCACATGAGCGACCCTATGGACGACACCCGAACACCTTCGACCCCATTCCTTCACCCGCTGATGCAGGACGCCCCGCCGCAGCGCATCGCCGCCGGGGTGATTGTGCTGGCCGGGCTGTTGATTGCCCTGCTGCTGCACCTCCAGGCGGGTGATCATCTGCCGACACCCTGGGATGACGAGAGTCATTTTCTGGTGCCCGCCCGCAATATGGCGCATGGCCTGGGGCTGGTCGCGCCGCAGTTAAACGCGCCGCGCGGCATGTTCTGGATGCCGGATGGTTATGCGCTGGTGGTGGGGCTGCTGTTCTTTGTTATCCCACCGTCGCTGGAGGCCGCCCGCTGGATCAGCTTCACGGTGGTGATGGGGGCTGCATTCGGCTTCTACCACCTGAGCCGCCGATTGCAGCTTCCGCCCCTGCTCGGCGCGCTGCTGGCTGCCGTCTGGCTGGTGACGCCGCGCGTCGTGGTGATGGGCAATATCGCCCGCATGGAAGCGCTGGTCATCGCCTGGATCGTGCTGGCGCTGCTGCTGGCCGCGAACGATCGCTGGCTGATGGCTGCGGCTGCCGCCTCGCTTGCCGCCCTGACGCATCCCATCGGCATCCCCCTGTTCCTGATCTTCCCGCTGATGGCCCTGCTCTACCGCCGGTCGTGGCGTCCGCGCCGCCGCCTGGAATGGGCGATCCTCGCAGCCGTCGGGATCGTCTGGCTGGCGGAGATCATCCGCTTTATCCACTTTTCCGACGTGGCCCAGGCGCAGTTGGCCTTTCAACTGGCGCGCAAGGGGCAGTCCGGCATCCCCCTGACGGTCATGCACCTGGCCGTGCTGCTGATCAACCTGCACGGCGCGCTGGTATGCTGGCTGATGCGCAAGGCCGGTGCGCGGGAGGCTGACCGGCTGGCGCTGCTGATGACGTTGTTTCTGCTGGCCGGGGCGCTGGCGATGGTCTATCCGCTGGGCCGCGAGGACTGGTATGAAGTGTATACGACCGAAACGGCCAACGTCCTGTCGCTGCTGGCCTTGCTGGGGCTGCGATCACTGCTGAAATCCCCGGACGCCCCGCGCGCCTGGTCTCGCCCGCCGGTGCGGGTGATGCCGCGGGTGATGCTGCTCAGTGTCTTGATCGTCGTCGTGCCGCATCTTGTCGTATCGCTCAACCAGACCGAGCCGATCCACAGCTTCGGGCACGGCATGAGCATCGACGACTCGGATCATGCGGCCTGGGCGGATTTTATGGCGCAGGTCGAAGCGAAATTGACGCAGCTCGACCAGTCGCTGGACGAACCGGCGCTGGTAGTCGTGGATCGTCTGAGCAACATCGGGTTTCTGCTGACGGATAACCCCTGGCAGCACCTGCGGCTGGTGCAGGTGACCCCGGTCACGCCGCTGGCCGACGATGCCCCGGTGAGCTTTGCGCTGTTCACCAATTACCCGCCGCTGTGGAAGCAGCAGCAGATCGAAGCGCGCTATCCCGACGCACCGGAAATGCTGCGCGTGGATTCCGCCGATGGCGAATTCAGCCTGCGCCTGTTCGACCTGCGTCAGTCGCCTTCTCCCGCGCTGCTGCTCGCCACCTGATCGAACACCGTGCGGGCGGCCTCGACCAACTGAACCCGGCGGTCCAGCGGCGTTTCCTTGCTGAGCAGGTAGCGTTCGAGCAGCTGCTCCGGCGTCAGACCTTCGGGGCTGCCCCCCAAGCGGGCGCGGTCGGGCTGCTCAACCTCCTTGCGCAACCCCGCGATGTGATACACGTCCGCCTGCCGCAGCGCGTCGCGGATGACCCCTTCGCTAAGGCGTGACTCGTTTTCCGGCGTGACCTGGATGATCAGCCGGACGACTGCGCCGCTGAGGTCGTGTTTCTGGATCTGGGTGAGCAAGGCGCGCGTCGGGTCGGATTCTTCACGCAGGTCGGCGCGCAGGGTGACCAGCGGGCGGGCATCGACCGGGATGAAGGACCACTGCGCCGCGCCCCGGCGGACTTCCACCCAGCAGAAGCCTTTCGGATCGCCTTCCTCGCCAAAGTCGATGCGCTCCATACTGCCGCTGTAGACCACCGGTGGGACTTCCGCACGGCCCCGCGTCAGGTTCTGGTGTTTGTGGACGTGGCCGAGTGCGACGTAATCCCAGCGCGGATCAGCCAGTGCCGACAGGGCCACCGTCACGTCGCGCCCCAGCATGATGCTGCGTTCGCTGCCGACGACCGCGCCGCTGGCGGTGAAATGCC
>JAIOHO010001090.1 GCA_019912905.1 Anaerolineae bacterium | reverse complement strand
GCCCTGATTTTCGCAGGCGACATAAAAGATGTTGACCGATGACGGGGTCTGGGTGGCCTGCGTCGTGGTTTGTGTCGTAGAACCCGCAGGAGTCGCGGTGGGGTTGGTCTGCGCCGCGCTCATGGAAACGCTGGCCGCCAGGATCATCAACGCGAGTAGTAAGATGGATTTGCGCACGTCTTTCCTCCTGAACGTGTTGCGCCCCCAACTATAATCGACAATTGGAAACCTGCCAATCCTGTCTTGAGTACCGCCGTGCGGCGTGAAAAACGGCTCACCTATAAAAACTGGATAACCTGCCATCAGCAGTGCTTATAGGAGATGCACCTCATACTGCGCCCGCAACCATTTATCGTTAAAATGAAAGCAATTCCTCACACCTGTATTGGCAAGGACAAACATCGTGAGCAAACCGACGATTGTGGTGCTGCAAGGCGACCAGACCGGGCAGGAACTGCTCGAAGAGGCACTGCGAGTCATCCAGCCGGAGGTCATTCGCTGCGACGTTACCTTCGATACCTTTGACCTGTCGCTGGAAAATCGCCGCAAGACGAAAAATGAGGTGGTGCGCGAAGCTTCCGCACACATCAAAGAAACGGGCCTGGGGATCAAAGCCGCGACGATCACACCCGGCGACCCGGACGACGTGGGCAGCCCGAATGCGCTGCTGCGCGAACTGATCGACGGCCAGGTCATTTTGCGGACCGGGCGGCGCATCCCGTCGGTTCGACCACTGGCGGGCGTGCACGCGCCGATCGCGGTGGTGCGGATGGCGGTGGATGGCGCTTACAACGCCAAGGAATGGCGCGAGGGCGAAGGGCTGGATGAGGTGGCCTACAGCACGCAGCGGCTGTCCAGGCGCACCTGCCGCGCGGTGGCCGAGTTCACCTTCCGCTATGCCCAGCGCAACAAGGCCATCGTCTTTGGCGGGCCGAAGTACACCGTCAGCCCGGTCTATGAAGGTATGTTCAAGGAAGAACTCGATGCTGCCCACGAACGTCACCCGGACGTTGCGTACAACCCGCAGTTGATCGACGCGACCTATGCGCTGCTGCTGGAAACCTCCGGCGAGGCGCTGGTCATTCCAGCCCTCAATCGCGACGGTGACAGCATGAGCGACCTGGTGCTCAAGATGTTCGGCACGATTGCCGGTGCGGAGAGCATCATCTTCAGTTTCGACGAGAATTTCGAAGTCAGGATCGCGCTGACCGAAGCGCCGCATGGGACTGCCCCCAGCCTGCAAGGTAAGAACATCGCCAACCCGATGGCGATGATTCTGGCGGGTGCGGCCATCCTGCGCTATATCGGCACCGATCGGGCTGCCAAAGCCAGCCGCGCGATCTACGAATCGACTCTGGAAACGGTGTATGATGGCATCCGCACGCCGGACCTGGCCGGGCAAGCCACCACCACCGAATTTACCGACGAAGTGATCCGCCGGGTCCAGGCCAAACTGGAAGTGTGGGAAGCGCTGGGCGACTGAGGTGAGCCAGCGACACGGTTAACCTTCGGGCGGGACAAGCGTCACGCGGGTGAAATTAGCCGCCTCGGGATACAGTTTTACCCAGGCGGTATAGGTCTTGGGGTCCAGGGTTTTGACCAGGCAGTTCGGTTCGAACTCGCCTTCGGACACGCCGCGCAGATCGTGCGCATGCCCGCACAATGGACAGCATCCAATCCAGTAGTTGCCGTTCTGGGTGATGACCTGGCTGAGAGGCAGCCCCGCAGAGCCAATCTTGAACTTGAAACGTTTTACTTCCTGGGGCATCGTCAACGGCATTGCAGTCCCTTTCATTGGTTGGACCGTGGATGGGATTGGAGGTTAAATCTCGATCAAGCGAGAAATCGAAACGCCACAGCCTCGCTTGCGCGTGCGCCGGATTTCCTGAGATCGGGTGGGGATTAAAACAGAGGTCGAGGTTTCAGGCGGAGACGGGGGGCGTGGCTGGCCCCCCATCCGTGTAGTCAATCCGGTTGGACTGATGGTGTGTCTGTTTAGTAGCGGTTGCGGTCGTTATCGCGGTTGCCGAAGTTGCTGCGCGGACGACGGTCACGCTGACCACCGCCACCACCACCGCCGCCGCCCGGACGACGATCTTCGCGGGGGCGCGCTTCGTTGACGACCAGGCTGCGATCGTCCAGGGTGTACCCATTAAAACGCTGGATCGCCTGATTTGCGGCTTCCTGCGTCGCCATTTCGATGAAGCCGAAGCCTCTTGATTTGTTGGTGAATTTGTCGGTCACGATCTGGACGCTGACGATTTCACCGGCTTCCGCAAAGACCTTGCGGAGTTCTTCTTCGTTGGTGCTGAAAGGCAGATTACCCACGTACAACTTTGTCGCCATGATTTGCTCCTGATATGGCCTTCAAACGAAAGGTGATAGGTGGTGAGCTGACGTGGAGAGAAACGTGCGCGGGAACATGCCGTTCTAAACCAACGGGCATCAATCACTATCAGATAGTATGATCGCACAATTTGCAGGCGATGTAAATAGCCGGAATGACCTGTGGCTTGCGGATTCGTCAGCATTGGTTAAGGTTAACCACAGCTATTTTTGAGCGAGAATGGACCATGACAGATCGCCCCAATATCCTCGTCATCATGACCGATCAGCAGAAAGCCACGGCCAGCCATTTATATGGCAGCGCCTTCTGTCAGACGCCGAGCATGGAGCGGCTGGCGGCGCAGGGGGTGCTGTACGAGCGGGCCATCACGCCGCATCCGCTGTGTGTCCCGGCGCGCATCTCCTTCTGGACGGGACAGTGGCCGCATGCACACGGCGGACGCCGCAACGAAACGCTCATGCCGTCCGCTGCCGCCCACGCCTTCCGCTTGTGGCACGCGGCAGGTTATCACTGCGGGCTGATCGGCAAAAATCACTGTTTTGAGACACAGGCCGATCTCGACCTGTTCGAGACCTGGTGCGAGATTTCGCATATGGGCCTGCCGGTTGATCCGACCACAAAGGGCATGGACTGGTTCCGGCCTGTGGACGGCATTCACGCGGCGCACGCGCTGCGCCGTGAGATTACGGATCACCCGCAGAATCCGCGCTTTGGTTTCGGAACCTCGGACTTTCCCCTGGAGGATTATTCGACCGGGTTGATTGCCGGGCAGACGGTCCGCTTTCTCGAAGCGCATACCGATGAGCCTTTTGCGCTGTGGGTGTCGTTCCCGGACCCGCATGAACCCTGGGTATGCCCGGAGTCGTATGCGGCCCAGTTCCCCCCGGACAGGATCGAACTGACGCCTGGCGGCGCGGGCGAGTTCGATGACCATTCGCCGGAGCGCAACCGCATCCTGTACCGGATGCTGGGCTTCGCCGACGATCCCATCGAGGACGTCTATGGGATGCTGGCTGTTTACTATGGCATGGTGCGTTTTATCGACGACGCCCTGGGGCAGATCCTGGATGCGCTCGATCGGCTTGGCCTGCGCGAAAATACCGTCGTGGTGTTCTGCTCCGATCATGGCGATTTTGCCGGGGAGCACGGGATGCAGTGCAAGGGCGGCGTATTTTATGACTGCCTGACGCGGGTGCCGCTGATTGTTTCCTGGCCGGAGCACCTGCCTGCCGGTTCGCGGGATGGCAGCCTGGTCAATCTGGTGGACGTGGTGCCGACGCTGCTGCAACTCCAGGGAATGGACGTGCCGCGGGCGATGCACGGCCAGCCGCTGCCGACCGTGACCGCTGCGCCGCCGCGTGAAGCGACCTTTTCCGAATATGGCGCGGGTGGACCGCCGTTTCGCATGACCGATCTGGAGC
>JAIOHO010001089.1 GCA_019912905.1 Anaerolineae bacterium | reverse complement strand
GAGCAATTCCCTCTTTAGCTTCAACTCGCAGGGGGCCTGTGAAAACTGCCAGGGCCTGGGAGTGGTGTATATCAGCCTCGCCTTTCTGGATGAAGCCAAAACCCCGTGTGAGGTCTGCGGTGGCAAGCGCTTTAAGGATGAAGTGCTGGAATACAAGCTCAATGGCAAGTCGATTGCCGATGTCCTCAGCATGACGGTGGAAGAAGCTCTGAGCTACTTCACCAACAAAAAGATCCTGAAAACGCTCCAGGCGATGAGCGATGTCGGGCTGAATTATCTCTCGCTCGGACAGCCGCTGAGTACCCTCTCCGGCGGCGAAGGTCAGCGGATTAAGCTCGCCAGCGAACTCCACAAAGAAGGCAGCATTTACGTCATGGACGAACCCACCACCGGGCTGCACATGTCGGATATTGGTCATCTGCTGGCGGTGATCAATCGGATGGTGGATCACGGCAATACCGTGATCGTGATCGAACACAATCTGGACATCATCAAAAATGCCGACTGGATCATTGATATGGGGCCGGAGGGGGGACACAAAGGCGGGCAGATCCTGTTTGAAGGCACCCCCAAAGACCTGCTGAACGTAGACGCATCGTACACGGCGCACTATCTCCGCAGCGAACAGCAGCCGATCTGATCCCCATCGAGCGAAAAGAGGCGTGCAGAATTCTGGGGCTTAGAACGTCTTAAGCCCCAGGAAGCGCCCGCGATAATCGACACCCGCGCCGGTTCTCGTTACAATACGTCGAGTCATTTAACCAGATACCTGGGGCGGGCGTGGCATGAAACAGCAGTACACGATTCTGGTCGTCGATGATGAGCCGACCATCCGCGAAGTGGTTCGCCGCTACCTGGAACGCGATGGCTACAAAGTGCAGGAAGCCGCCGACGGCGACACCGCCCTCGACCTGCTGCGCGCTCAAGCGCCCGACCTGATGGTGCTGGACATCATGCTGCCGGGCATCGACGGCCTGAGCATCACCCGGCGGCTGCGCGATACCGACAGCCCGGGGGGATTGATCACCGAGCGCGAAGTGCCGATCATCATCCTCACCGCCCGCACCGGCGAACATGACCGCATCCAGGGGCTGGAACTGGGCGCGGATGATTACGTCACCAAGCCGTTCAGCCCGCAGGAACTGGTGGCCCGCGTGCGCGCCGTGCTGCGCCGCACCTATCCCTCGACCGGCCAATCCGCCGAACGCCCGCTGGAATTCGATCACCTGAGCATCGACCCGCGCACCCGCGAAGTGTCGGTGAACACGCAGCCCGTGACGCTGACTGCCAAGGAATTCGACCTGCTGTGGTTCTTCGCCAGCCACCCGCGCCAGGTGTTCAACCGCGACCAACTGCTGGATCAGGTGTGGGGCTACAGCTTCTACGGCGACCCCAGCACCGTGACCGTCCACGTCCGCCGCCTGCGGGAAAAGATCGAGCCGGACTCGGCTAACCCCACTTTTATCCAGACCGTGTGGGGCGTCGGCTATAAGTTCGAGGCATGATCGACCGTCTGCTAAAGGGCGCGGCAGGGCTGACGCTGCTGTTCATCCTGGGCATCGGCGGCACGCGTCTGAGTCCGCAAACGGAGCCGGACCTGGATGCGTTTCAACAGTTGTTTCAGTCCTCGCCCGGCTGCGAAGTCCATTGTCTGCTCGGCATTCGGGCCGGGATGCCGCTGCGCGAGGCGCTGGACATTCTGCGTGCCAACGATTGGGTCAACGGCGTGACCAACCCCAACACGTTTGTCGCTCAGACCGATGTCTACTGGCAGTGGAGCGGGCGGCAACCGGAATGGATCGACGATCAGGTGATGGGGGTGATGTCCGCCCGGTCCGAAACCGATGACATGGGCCACTATATCACCGGCATCACCTTGACGACACACCTCCGGCTGTACGACCTCGAACGCGGCCTGGGTCAGACTCCCAATGGCAGCGCCTTTTACCTGCTGCGCCAGGATCGCATCGCTTACAGCGCGACCTATTATGATCCTCGCATTAAAGTGCGCACCACCCTGAGCGCGCTGTTCCCCTGCCCGGCGCGGCTGCTGGATTATTACTGGCGTGACCAGACCCAGATCACCCAGAATGAGGGGCCGACCTTGCAGGAATATATCCCGCCACAGGCGATGCCGGGCCTGTGCCGGTCGGCGCACCAGGGGGCTTAATCCATGCTGCCCGATGCCCGTGAGGTGCTGCCATGACCACCCGGCTGCTGTGGGGCGCGCTGACCCTGGCAGCGCTATTCCTGCTGCTGGTCGGCGGAGTGCTGGCGATGCCCGTGTCCGGCCTCGACTCCGCCGCCTTTGACGACCTGTTCCGTGTCTCACCCGGGTGCGTGGGCCGCTGCCTGATGGGGATTCAGCCCAACATGGAACTGACGGATGCCCTGAATATCCTCCAGACGCACGAATGGGTCGGGGAGATTACCGTCACCAATGCGATGGAACCGGACATCGACGTGCGCTGGCAGTGGACGGGCCGCCAGCCTGACCTGATCGACGCCCGGATGCCCGGCATGTTGATCGCCCAGGCGCAATACGCCGGCTCGAATCACTTCGTCGTCATCATGCGGGTACAAACGCGCCTGCAAATCCCGGACCTGGAAATCCTGCTCGGCCAGGCCCCCGACAGCGTCGCCATCACCCGCGCCTATACCGGCGAGATTCAGATGGATGCCAGCTATCACGACCCGGATGCCCGCTTCCGCACCTCGCTCAGCGACCGTCTGACCTGTCCGGCTCGCCTGCTGGCCTATGTCTGGCAGCCTTCGGCGCAGATCAGCCAGCGCAGCGACGACGCGCCGCAGGGAACTGCCGGGCGGCAGGTGGCAACCCGCCTGTGCCAGGGACTGCGCGGAGGATGATCGCGCTCTGGCTGCGTGGGGTCTTCCTGGGCGTGGCGATCAGCCTGGCCCTGGTGAGCGGGGTGTACCTGCGGCCTGCTGTCGAACCCAATCTGGAGGGGTATCTGCGGTTGTTCTCGACTTCCGACACCTGCCCACGGACCTGTCTGCTGGGCATCCAGCCGGATGCGACCACCCTCAACCAGGCCGTGGCGCTCCTCCAGGCGCATCCCTGGGTGCAGTCGGTCCAGACCAGCAGCGGGACCACGTTTGAGCGCAGCGTCACCCTCACCTGGGAGTGGAGCGGCGCGCAGCCGGAGATCATCGCCGCCGATCAACCGGGCGTGCTGTTCGCGCGCTGGTATCCGGGCATCAATGACTACATCGTTTCCAGCCTCTCTATCGAAACGCGCCTGCGCTTCGAGGATCTCCGCCGCGCCCTCGAACTGAACCGGGCTGGCAGCGCGGCGTACCTGGACTATGCCGACGAGGTGCGCTTCAGCATCGGCTATCCGATCGCCGGGCTGCATGCCGACCTCAGCACCCGGCTGGCCTGTCCCGTGCGCCTGATGCATTACTGGCAGGCCCAGGCCCGCATCAGCACAGGCGGCCAGATCGTGAGCAGTATGGCCGAACCGGTGCGGTTCACGCCGCAGCATCTGCACGCCCTGTGCGACTAGGGCGTATTCCAGGCGGCGGTTTACAACCTCCCTAACGGAGATACAATAAGAGGCGGTGTAGGCTGGATGGTATTGGGTCGTGATCGATGACTGAGTCGCCTGTCGGATTGCGCATCTTCGCCCGACGTACCCTGCTGCTGGCGGCGGTCCTGATTCTGGCCGGACTCGTCCTGGCGGCGGTCCTCCTGAGTACGGATAATCCGGTGGTCCTCCTGAGCATCTTCAGCACCCGTTTCCTGGGCATCTTTATCGAAGCCGTTCCTTTCCTCCTGCTGGGCACGCTGGTTTCGGGCCTGCTGGAAGTTTTCGTGCGCCCGGAGGATATTGCCCGTTACGTGCCGCGCCGTGCCCTGCCCGCAACGCTGGTCGGCACGCTGATGGGCTTCGCTTTCCCGGTGTGCGAATGCGGCGTCGTACCGGTGGTCCGGCGCTTGTTTCACAAGGGGCTGCCCATGTCGGTCGGCGTGACCTTTTTGCTGGCCGCGCCCGTGATGAACCCGATCGTCCTGGCGAGCACCATTGCCGCCTTTGGTTTTGGGCCGGTGCTGATCGGGCGGTTTGTGATTACCCTGGTGGTGGCAGGTGGAGTCGGGCTGGTCTTTGCCTTCGGCGCGCGTCCCCAGGAAATCTTGCAGCCGCAGTCGCTCATGCCAGTGATGGGCGGCGGCACGGATGTCTGCCCAACCCCAGCGCCGCGCCCAGGGCTGTGGTCCGGGTTCCACCAGGCTTTTGAACATGCCATCGACGAATTTTTCGAGATGGGCCGCGATCTGATTATCGGGTCGCTGCTGGCGGCAGCCATGCAGACGCTGATTTCGCAGGAAGTGCTGCTGGCGTTGGGCCGGGGGCCGGTCGTGTCGGTGCTGGTGATGCAGGTGCTGGCCTTTGTCCTGAGCGTGTGTTCGACGGTCGATGCGTTCCTGGCGCTGGCCTTCGTCGGCACATTTACTGGCGGGTCGATCCTGGCGTTTTTGACCTTCGGGCCGATGGTGGACATCAAAAGCACACTGATGTTCCTGGGGGTCTTCAAGCGCAAAACCGTGTTGTATCTGATCCTGCTGCCGCTGTTGATGACCCTGCTGATCGGCATCTGGACGAACCTGAATGTGAATTTGTAAGGGTTAGTCATCAGTTTCAGAAACTCGCAGGCTGAAGTCTGGCAACTGGCAACTTTAGGTGACTTTAATGGAAGCTGCGGAACACCTTCACGAACACGACCATAACCATGAGCACGGCGTCCCGGTGCAGGAAATCCTGAAAACGGCACTGCTGATCGGGCTGGGCCTGTATTTCGTCGTCCTCATCGCGACCGGCAGCCTGACCAATTACATCAACGTGCGCTTTTCGTGGCTGTCCTACGTGGCGGCGCTGATCTTTCTGCTGTTGGGTGCCACCAGCGCGGTCCGGCTGATGCAGTCGCGCAGGCACGACCATCACCCGCATGAGCACCAACACGATCATGACCCCGAACACGGGTCGATTTCGTGGGCGGCGCTGGCGGTGATTGCGGTGCCGCTGGTGCTCGGCACGCTGATTCCTTCGCGTCCGCTGGGCGCAGCCGCCGTGGACAGCGAACTGAGTGCCAACAACATCGGCGGGGATGTGACCGCCGCCTTTAACATTCCACCGGAACAGCGCAATATTCTGGATTGGGTGCGCGCCCTGAATGCCGCCGAGGACCCGGCCACGCTGAACGGCCAGACGGTCGATGTCGTCGGCTTCGTCTATCGCGGCGAGGCGTATACGTCCGATCAATTCCTGGTAGCCCGCTTTACGATCAGCTGCTGCGTGGCCGATGCGGTCGCCATTGGTCTGCCGGTAGCCTGGCCCGAAGATCTGCCGCTGGATGCCTGGGTGCGGGTGCGCGGGCAGTTCGTCCCCGGCGATTTCCAGGGTGAGACCCGGCCTGTGATTCAACCGACCCGTGTCGAACTCGTCGAGCAGCCGGAACACCCCTATCTCTATCCGTGAACATTTTGATCGGTAAGTTCGCATGCAGAAAATTGAGGAGTAACTCACCCATGATTCGCCAGTTCGCAGAACACCAGCGTGTGTGGTTCGCATTCATCATCTCGGCGCTTATTGTGGGAGTGCCCGTTCAGATCGGCGCGGCGCAGAGCACTGGCTTTAGCCTGGTTCAGACGGCTGAATATGACCTTGGTTTCGACTGTCCGGTGACCTCGGCGCTCGATGCCGCAGGGACGACCTTATGGGTGCTGATGGACAACTGTGGGCGGTCCGGTTACAGCCTGCATGCCTATCACGTCGCCGATGGGACAGCGCTGGCGATGGATGATTATGCCGATGCCCTCCAGAGTCTGGTGGGCACCAATAACTATATCGACCCGTTTAGCACGCCGATGGGGTTCACGCCCGCGGGCGACCTGAGCATTCACTACACCAACTTTGACGACTCCAGCACGTCCACCCTACTGATTCCACTGGCAAGCGGCGGCGAGGCAACGACAGAAACCAGCGCCAGTTATAACGCGCTGCTGGCCGAATACAGCGATTATCCTGATTTTTCCGTCTACAGCCCGAATCATACCCGGGTGGTGGCGGCTGGAGAGACGAGCTTCCATGTGCTCGACGTACAGACGGAAACCGAGATCGTCGAGATCCCTGTCGAAGGCAGCACCGATTCTGCGGCGGCCTCGTTTTCGGCAGACGGTGAGCGCCTGGAGGTCGTCCACTATCAGAGTATGGACAGCGTGAGCGATCACTCGGCAACCTTGCTCATCTACAGCCTGCCGGACGGCGCGCTGCTTAAGCAGTATTCACTGCCGTCTTCGCCGGTGTGGATAAGCCCTGACGAGGCGTATGCCGCCGTCAGTCTGTGGAGCAATAACGTCGGTGATGTGAATGAGTTGGTCGTGATTAATCTGGAGACAGGCCTGACCAGCCCGGCAGTCAGTCTGAATGAAGACCCCGCGCCGGTGGCGACCTGCCTGAACAATGGTCATGATGTACGGGATGTTAATTTTATGACGAGTGGGCGCTTCAGCTTCCCAGACCTGCACTGGCTCACCGACAGTTCCAGCCTGATCGTGCCGCTGTCCTATAATGGCGAGGGCGCGGCAGGCAGCGGCAGTTTATGTATTTTTAACTACAGCCGCCTGCGCACCTACCGGGTCGAGGACGCGGGTTGAATCGCCCCGACCACAGAATCCGTCTTTTCAGCCGTTAATGAACCCTTCGCGCTTCGGAAAAAGGCTGAAGGCAGTGGCCGTGCCCTGCACTCAGGTGATGGTTAGATAAAAGATCATCCTGGCATTCGCGCTGCGGCGTGGATGCCGGGGTCAATAGCGACCGATGCGTTCACAATGACACCAACTCCCTCTGCACCACAATCGCCTCCTCCGGCGCTGCGCCTGTCGCGCTTCGACGGCGTGGTTGCGGTCGTCATGGCCGTGCTGCTCGTCGGCATCCTGCTCACCATTCTGATGGGCGACCGGGTCGGCGTGCAGGTCGAACGCTACGGCCCGGGGGACAATGCCTCCAGCACGGCGCGCATCACCCTGACGTTTAATGAGCCAATGGACGCGGCCAGTGTGACCGGACGGCTCCAGTTCGACCCGCCGCTGGAGGGTGAGTTCGGCTGGAATGGCAAGACACTGCGTTTTACCCCCGCGCAGCCGCTGACCCCGGGACAGACCTATGCAGTGACTCTGCGAGCCGGCGCACAGGGCAGCAGCGGGCGTCAGGTGCTAGAGGATGTGACCTTCAACTTCCGGGTGCGCACCCCACGCGTAGCCTATTTGATGCCCGCCGACAGCACGCCGCAGAATATCTGGATCGCCACGCCGGGCCAGCCAGACAGCGCGGGGCAGGCCACATTCAGTCCAACCGGCATCCTGAACTTCGACGTCAGCCCGGATGGCACGAAAATTGCCTTTGCCGAGCGGACACAGTTCGCCACGGCCAGCATCAAGCTGCTTGACCTCGCCAACGGTTCCATCGAGCAGCTTACCAACTGCCCGGACAGCGACTGCAATACCCCGGTCTGGCGGCCCGACGGCACGCTGATCGCCTATCATCGCATCGACCTGAACAGCGATATTTCACAGGTCGGGGCCAGCCCGACACGCATCTGGCTGATCGACCTGACGACGACCCCAGCCAGCGAACGCCCGCTGTTTAGCGACAACCAGATCTTAGGCTATTCGCCGCAGTGGTCCGCCGATGGCAGCAAGATTGCTCTGTTTGACAACAACAATCGCGGCATTCTTGTATACAGCTTCACCGATGGCAGCACGACCCTCGTCCCCAGCCGCAGCGGGAGTGACATCGCCCTATCGCCGGACGGCACCCAACTGGTGTTTCCGCGCCTGATTTTCGATGACGCCGAGGGTGGAGCGCGTTCGGTCCTGCAATTAGCAGACCTGCGGGATGGTCAGGTCGTCGATCTGGTGGACCCTGAACTGCCGGTGGACGACACCCAGCCGGTGTGGAACCCCGACGGGCGTCATCTGGCGATTTCCCGGCGCTACACGGACTCACGGGCCACACGCACCCGCCAGCTCTCCGTCCTGGATGTACAGACCGGTGAAGTCGAGGATATCATCAGCGATCCGCGCTATTCGAACGGCTTTTTTTCATGGTCGCCCCAGGGTGAACAACTGGTCGTCCAGCGCTTCCCGGAACTGACCGAAAGCGGGGACTACAACTCGTCCGGGCGGCCCGAAATCTGGACCTATAACCTGCGAGACTCCAGCCTGATTCAAATCGAACAGAACGCCTATCTGCCGCGCTGGGTTCCCTGAGTCTGCGTACTGCGCCGCGCTGTTTTGCCGCAACCTCCGCTTTATACTACAATCGAATGTATGACAGCGTGTGAAATCGGTCACGACTGATTTCGCGCCACAGGGAGGAAACCCCATGTTAAGACGCATATCCGGTCTGTTATTGATTCTGCGCGCCCTTTCACCCGTCATCATCGTGCTGGTGCTTGGGGGAACCCTGGCACTGGTGCTGAATGATGTCCGCGCTGCCGTAGATCCCCCCCTACAGAGCATTCAGACTGAAATTGGCGAAATCCAGACCACAGTCGAAACCGTGCGCGGGGACATCGAGGCGGTGAATACGGAGGTGTCCAGCCTCCTCAGTACCCTGAGCAGCTTCAGTATTCCCAATCTGATCCCGAATATTCCGGCCAATCTCAGCTTTCCGAGCCTGGACATCCCCAATGCCAGCATCCCGGTGCCAACGGTCAGCGTGCGCACCAGCAGCACGACGATTGCGGGCGTAAGCATCAGCTACCCCTCCGGCCTCAACATCGGCAGCAGCACGTTTAACCTGAACTTCCCGGCCATTCCGTCGTTTTCGGTGCCGCTGCCCGGCCTCAGCCAGATCGACGACGCCCTGCGCGATGCCCTGTCCGGCGTGACCGGCGTGTTCGACTCGTCTACGTCCGCTTTCGACCGCATCGGCGATCTGAATGTGACGCTCCAGTTGGTGCCCGGTCATGTCGATGCGATTACGAGCCAGGCGCAGCAGCTGCTCAACAGCCTGGCGCGCGTCCTGTCCCGCTGGGCCGAAACGCTGCTGATCGTCATGCTGGTACTGCTGGTGCTGGTGATCATTTACTTTGGCGTTCCCCTGCTGGATGACCTGACTCGCGGCTGGCGGATGCTGCGCGGCCTGCCAGATGCTGGAGCCGCAACCTCATGAGACGACTGACAGGCCTGCTCCTGATCGTGCGGACTCTGGCCCCTGTGCTGGCCGTCCTGATCCTCTACTGGGGTTACACGCGCATCATCGACGATTTTCAGATCGCCATGAGGCCGATTCAGTCGATCGAGAATGAGATGAGCGCTCTGGGCGCGACCATTGATAGCGCGCGTGAACAGTTCGACGCGGCCCGCGAACAGGTTGAAAATGCCGTTCAGGTCGTGCAGGGCTTCCGCGTGCCGGACATTCTGCCGAATTTGTCGGCCAATCTCAGCATCCCGTCGATCGAAATCCCATCCATCTCCGTGCCGGTGCTGCCGACGGTCTCCGTTCGATTTTCCAGCGCCACTGGCAGTGTGTCGCGCACCATTGAGGGAGCCTGCCGGAC
>JAIOHO010001088.1 GCA_019912905.1 Anaerolineae bacterium | reverse complement strand
GCGTGCCCTGTTCGTCAATGACCCAATAGGAGCGCTTGGCCCCTGGGAACGAAATAATGCCGAACAGAGAATTATCCCCCGCGCCCAGCTCCCCGATCACGTGTTTGTCCGGGTCGGACAGCAGCTCATATTGCAGCTTATGCTGAATCTTCCAGGATTTTAACTCGTCCGGCGTGTCGGCGCTGAGACCGAGCACGACTGCATGAGCGTTTTCGATCTGCGGGAAAGTATCGCGGAAGCTGCACGCCTGCGCGGTGCAGCCGGCGGTCCCGGCTTTGGGAAAGGCGAAGATAATGACCTTCTGGCCCCGGTAATCGCTGAGGCGGATGGGCTGTCCATCCTGATTGGGGAGTTCGAAATCGGGGACCTGCTGACCAATTTCCACCATGATGACTTCCTCTAATCGCTTGTCTACAACCGATCCAAGCCTAGCAGAAGTTGATGAGTCCGGCATGAGATTAGCCTGTTGAAATCAGGAACGGCCCTGGCTGGTGTGGCGGTGAATTTCTGCTACAATCGCGCCCATGTCCATCCCAACCCACTCGACCTCCCCTGCGAACCTGCAAACCCGGCTGCGCGGCCTCGATTTTGGCCTGCTGGCGACGCTGGTCATGTGCCTGTGGACCGCGTGGCCGCTGCTCCAGCAGCCCGGCCTCCCCAACGGGACCGACACCCTGTATCACACCTACCGCGTCGCCGAGATGGATCGCGCCTGGGCACACGGTCTGCTGCTGCCGCAGTGGGCGGAGACCTTCTATTACGGCTATGGGTCCCCCGTCTTCCACTATTACGCCAGTTCGACGTACTATGTCACCAGCGCACTGATTCGCCTACTTGCGCTGGATGCGGTCGGCAGTTTACGGGCGCTGACCACGCTGAGTATGCTGCTGGCGGGCGGCGGCATGTACCGGTTCATGCGCGATCAGGCGGGCAAAGTGGGCGGGATGCTGGCGGCGCTGGTCTACGTCTACAGCCCTTACCTGGTGTTTACCGAACCGTATGCGCGGGGCGCGTACCCGGAACTGCTGGCACTGGCGCTGTTTCCGCTGGTGATGGGGCGCTACGGACGGCTGCTGCGCGGCGGCGGGGGCGGGGCGCTGGTCCTGGCGGCACTGGCAAGCGGCCTGCTGATCGTCACCCACAACCTGATGGCGCTGGTGCTGACCGGGCTGCTGGCAGCCTGGGTGTTATGGCGCGGGATCACGCGGCAGGTGACGGCGGGGCGC
>JAIOHO010001087.1 GCA_019912905.1 Anaerolineae bacterium | reverse complement strand
CCTTTGAGGATCACCGCCCGCCCGCTGATCTTGGTCTTCATCGAAGTCTGATCGGGACCGAGCGACTGGATCGTGAGCGTGCAGACCCCAGGGGTGACAAAACTGCCGGACATGTAGGGAATACCCGGCACGATCACCGTCGCTTCGTCTCCCTGGACGCAGGCGGTCATTCCGGCGACGTTGACGGTCACGGCTGACCCGGTGATGATGCCGATAGCCGGGGCCAGCAGGATAGCCATGCCGAAGTTGGGATTAAACTGGGCCTGGTCACCCGAGCGAATGATCTGATCCATCGTGAGCACCTTCCTCCGTCAATTGCGCATGTGGTCTGAGGCCAGCATAGCACAATTCTGGGTTTTCCGCGGCGTTCTGGCGCTTTGAGGGAGGGATTTTTTGGGGACACCCGTATGCTGGACGGGCATCCCCGCAGTCGATTACTTGTGGGCTTTGCGCCAGGCTTCGTATTCCGCGCGGGCGTCTTCGCGCAGGGGATAATACTTGCGCAGGTCGCCGCCTTCGGACAATTTAAGCTTCGAGAATTCTTCCCACTCGTGATGTTCGCTGGCCTTCGCCAGCAGTTCCGGGGCCAGCTTGATGGGCACCACCACCACGCCGTCGTCGTCGGCAATGATGAGATCGCCCGGCATCACCAGCGTATCGCCGCAGGCCACCGGCACGTTCACCGCGAACGGCATCAGGTTGGTCTGCGTGTGGAAATTGGGCGTCACGCCCTTCAGCCACAGGCCCAGGCCCAGCTCCTTCGCCTTGGGATAATCGCGGATGCAGCCGTCGATGACCACGCCCGCGCCGCCGCGCCCCTTGAAGTAGGTCAGCATCATCTCGCCAAATACGCCGCTGCCCAGGTCCCCGCGCGCATCCACCACCACGATGTCACCGGGCTGGGTATGATACAGCACGTGACGGTGAAGCTGCCGCTCCGGGTCGGTGTACTCATCTTCGCCATAAAGGTCTTCGCGCTTGGGCATAAACTGGAGCGTGAGGGCCGGGCCAACCGCCTGTGCGCCCGGCGTCCAGCTGTGCGGCCCCCGGATCTGAGCATCCTTGACCCCCAGGCGGCTCAATTCGCCGGTGGCGGTGGCGCTGCTGATGTGCGCCAGCCCTTCGAGCAGTTCCTTCGACGGACGTTGAATATCGGGTGTTTCGATCATCGCGGTTCCTCTTTCTCGTGTGGGACTGTGCGTTGTCGCTTCGGACTGCTTTTAAGAGATCATCAAGCAAACGTGGCAACAGGCATTGTTCCGAATAAGTTTTGTCTGGTGGAAATTCTAAACCATAATCGGCCTGGGTGTCACGCCATAGACCGGTACCTCGCTGCTCCGATCACTGAGGATAGAAGCGACCGAGCGCGATCTGTGTCAGCCCAAATTCGGGGCACGGGCAGGCAGACAAGCGGTTACGCGAAGGTATTGCGCCGCGCGTCATGCGCCAATCGGCTCCAGATCCTTCAGAATCCCACCTGACGTGGATCAGCTTTCGGGATACAGCACGCTTCACGATAAAGGAAAAGCTGGACATTGTAGAAAGAGACGCATACTATCGTTGGGCAGATGGCGCACAAAGAGGTAGACAAGTGATTTTCAGCAAGATCCGAGACCCCAGGTTTATTACCGTGCGTCGCGGCGGAACCCTACAGGACGCCGATCATCGCCTTCTTGCAGTGTGGGCGGCTGATTGCGCGCAGCACGTCCTGCATTTCTTCGAGCAGGCGCAGCCCGGTGACGACCGTCCGCGCCGGGCGATTGAGCAGGCGCATGCTTGGGTGCGAGGTGAAGTTTCGATGACTCAAGCCCGTACCGCCGCTGGACACGCTATGGGCGCTGCCAGAGGATTGAGCGGTGCCGCGAGGGAAGCGGCTTACGCCGCCGGACAAGCTGCGGCGGTGGCTCATGTGGCAGCTCACGAACTGGGTGCAGCGGCCTATGCGATCAGGGCTGCACGCGCGGCAGCTCCTGAAGATGAATGGATGGAGGCGGGTCGCCTGGAGTGCCAGTGGCAGCGCGCACAGCTCCCCGGCGAAATCCGAGAACTCGTGCTTGACGACCAGAGGTTGCGCAATGAGTACTGCTGGTTCGTATTCGATGGCTGACCAGTTCGCTCGGACCCCTGCGACTGCCTGGCAAGCGCTTGAGGCTAAGTACCGTCAAAGAAGTGCTGAGTGCTGGGTGCTGAGTTTTTGAGCGAGAAATCACTCCAATATCCTAAAGAATTTATCTGTTTGTGCTTATATGTGCAGTCCCAGGGTGTGCTGGGACGGATGGAGCCTGCTGTGCGCGCAATATCTCACCGATTGAAGCGCTGGATCACGCCATTACGCTCTCTATTTTCGTGGACTGTAATAGCGTTTGAGCCAGGCGCTTAACCCGTCCAGGCCGGGATACATCACGCGTTCGGTAAGGTTCATCTGGTCAAGGCGATCCCGAAAATCCCATTTGAGATCAACTGGAATGATAATTCGGAAGAAACAGTCCGGGTATCGCAGGAGCCAGTGACTTAACAGCGCGGATGTGCTCGACATCATCGAGAACATGCCTGCTTGATTCCCGATGCGGTCATCGAGTACCGGTGGATAGAAAAAAATGGGGAAAGGTTCGCTTGCTAAAGAGTCAAACGCCTTGAGGGTTTCGGCAAATGTGTTTTTGTTTGCCAATTGATTCAAAGAATCGATATTAAAAATAATGGCATAATCGTCACTCAGAATTTTTTGAATCAGTGCTCTTACCTCATCCGGCATATGCTCTCGCGCCCTGCCGGGGTCTACGCACCAAATGACACCATCAGTCTTGTACTGCCCACTGGCTTTATA
>JAIOHO010001086.1 GCA_019912905.1 Anaerolineae bacterium | reverse complement strand
GTTGTTGAGGATGGTCGCGGTGGGCGGGGTGTCGTTGGGCAGCAGGCTCGTGCGATGCAGGTAGCGCCCATCCCCAAACAGGCGGTCGGCCAGATAGGTGGCGACGTTGGCGGCGACATAATCGGCGAACAACGCGTCGCCCGTCACCAACCGGCCTGTGATCGGGTCGATGGCGTCGATCTGCTCCAGGGCGGCATTAAATGGGGTTAACCCCCGGCCCGGCTTCAGGAATACATTTTGCAGCAGGGGCGCGCCGAAGCGCTGCGCCGCGTAATCCAGAAAAATCTGCTGGCTGCCCTCGTTGGCCCCATTCCCGGTCAGGCTGACGGGCGCGGTGAGCGCGGTGTTCGGATTCTGGACGTAATTTGCCGCCGCGTTGGGGCGAATCCCGGGCAGGTCCAACTGGCGGCTCAGGAAGGTGCCGAGGGCTTCCTTCAGCCACTGATCCTGATCGGCGGCATTGGCCTGCATGATGAATTCGTAGAATGCCTGCGCCAGGATAGTGACATAGGAGGGGTTATCCAGGGGTGCGCCCGGCAGAACGGACGTGTTGACCAGAATCATCTCGTGCTGGTTGCTGTAGCCGCCGGGCGCGACCGGCACCGGCAGTTGATCGTTGGAGTTGATGACATACTGCACGTTGCCCAGGCCGCTGGTATACAGCACGAACAGATGGGGGTCGTTGTCCACGTCCGGCAGGCGCAGCAGGCTGGTCGGGTCGCTGATCTGGCCGACATCCGGGATGAGCGTGGGCTGACCATACACGGAGCGCTGGCGCAGCGTGACCAGGATGCGGTTCACCTGAAGCGCCAGTTCGCTCATGGCATCCGGGTCGTAGGTCAGGCCGTCTTCGACCCACAGATACAGGCCCTGGTACGGGTTCAGATCGACCGCGGCCAGGGTCGCCGTGATTCGGGTTGGCGTCGGAGCGCCGGTTTTTCCGACCCAGAACTGCCCGGTTGCGCCGGGCCGGTACAGGGGTGACGGTTCGGGGATGGCGAAGTCCGCTTCGAAATCGAGCAGGCGTCTCGCCAGCGCCCATGGGTCTCGCGTGGGGGTCTGGCTGTCCTGGGCGGCGGCAGGCGCGGCCAGCAGGAGGCTGAGGAGGATAAGCATAAACGCACGAGTCACCGGCATCTCGGGGGGTGTCCTGTCTCTATGGCTCGATTTTGCCCGGCTGGGTCGCGTTGGCGGGCATCCTGATTCGAACGGAAACTTCCTCAGTGTATGCTTGCAATGGGCAGAATTCTACCCTTTCTCATACAGGACTCACCAACATCTTGCCCCGGTGGTGCCGGTGTCTATAATGGAAACAAAGAAACGTACAGCAGGCGGTCACACAATGGATGTAGGCGCACAGATCGGGCATTACACGGTGGTGGAGCATATCGGGCGCGGCGGGATGGCCGATGTCTGGTCGGCGCGCGACAAACGCCTGAGCCGGACCGTGGCGATCAAAACGATTGCCCGCGACCTGGATGCCGATACCAACCCGGTGGCTTTGTTCGAGCGCGAGGCCCGCACCATCGCCCAACTGGAACATCCGCACATTCTGCCGATCTACGATTTTGGCGAATTCGAGGGGCAGTTGTACATCGTCATGCGCTTCGTGACCGGTGGTTCGCTCGAATCGCTGCTGACCGAAGGCCCGCTGTCGGCAAAAGAAACGCTGCGCGTCGGTCGCGCGGTCGCGTCGGCACTCGACTATGCTCATAAGAACAACGTCATCCACCTGGATATTAAGCCGTCGAACATTCTGCTGGACAGCAACCAGTCGCCCTATCTGGCTGACTTCGGGCTGGCGGCAGTGACCGACCCCGAAGGCCGCGCCGAGAACCCGGGTTATGGCACCCTGCTGTATATGGCCCCCGAGCAGCTGACCGAGGACGCACTCGATTTTCGCGCCGATATTTACAGCTTCACGATTCTGATGTTCCACCTGCTGACCGGCGAACTGCCGTTCGATGCCACCACGTCGTTGGCGATCAAGCAGCTTCAGTTTCAGGATGAACTGCCGGATCTGGGCAAAATTCGTCCCAATCTGCCCGGTACGCTCACGCCGGTGCTGCGCCGGGGCACGGCGCTCAACCCGGCGTCCCGCCCGCAGAGCGTCGCTGACCTGATGGCGGCGCTGGAACAGGTGCTGGCTCCACAGCCAGTGGTGGCGACATTCGCCGATGAAGCGGTCATCGTCGATGTGGAAGAAGAGACCGGCGAGGAGGTGGGCGGCACGGTCGATCTCAAGGAATTGATCCCGGTGATGACCCCCGGTGAGATGGCGAAGCAGGAAGCCATCGACCTGTACCAGCGGGCGCGGCGGGCCTGGGCACATGGTCAGGGGCGCTTCCTGATGGGTGTCACCCATTTTATGCTGGTCAGCGATTATTACTTCCGCGCGGAGGCGTACCAGCTCGAGCTGGATGAAGCCGGACGGCAGATGCTGCTGCGCGGCGCGCTGGAATATGATCATCAGGTCGATTACTGGTGGAATCAGCTGGATGACGACAACCGCCGCTGGGTCGCCCTGCATGCCATCCGCAGCGATAATGCCCCGGCGCGGGTGCGGGCCATTTACCGGCTGGCGAATCTGTCCGACCCGGTGCTGATGCGCATTCCCGCAGCGGTGGCCCAGGCGCTGCACGTCGAAACCAACGAGGCGGTCAAGCTGGCGGCAGTCTATGCGCTGGCGTCGCGCGCCGACCTGCTGTACCCAAAGCGCAGCCGCTGGGATTGGCGCGAGCGCATCTTCTCCGGCGAGATTGACGATCTGCTGGCCGACACCGCCCTGGATGCGACTTTCCCAGCCGTGGCGGAGCAGGCCGCGCGGGTGATTGGCCGCATCCGGTCGCTTCAGGCGGTGCGCCGCCTGGGGAATGCGCAGCGTCAGGGACACCGCCGGGCGCTGCGAGCACTGGCTTTCGTGCGCGATGAGGCCCCTTCGCTGCCATCAGTCGTCAGCCCGCAGGCGCGTCTGTACGCCTGGCTGGATAACACCTGG
>JAIOHO010001085.1 GCA_019912905.1 Anaerolineae bacterium | reverse complement strand
GCATCCTGCTCGGTGGCACTTGCCATTTGTTGGGTGGCGGCGGCCTGGATTTCAGAGGAGGCGGCGTTAAGGTTGCCGACGAGGGATTGCACCTGGTCGATGAGGCGCTGAAGCTGCTCGCGCTGCTGCTGTTCGCGGGTGGCCCGATTTTCGATTTCCTGGTTGGCCTGCTCTAATCGCTCACGCTGGTCTTGCTCCGCCTGTACGCGCTGCTCGATCTCAAGGTTCGCCAGGTGGGACCGTCGGAAGTGTTCGTCCTGATTCAGCACCACGGATCGAAGGAGAAATCCGGCAACCAGCAGGGCAAAGCCGGTGCTAAACGTCATGACGATGCGTTCGACCCCCCCATCGAGGGGTTGAAACAGGGCTTCAGCGAAAGACGCAGCGAAGATGATATCAACCGATACCCCCAGGACGCTGCCTGCCAGTATCCAACGACCCGCTTGATCGCCGAGCAAAAGAAAGGCGTACAGGATCACCACCAGATAGGCGAGACCAGTGGTGGGCAGGAGCCCGGGTATGGCAAACGCTCCGCCAAACACAGTCAGGAAAAAGCCCGCCACGAAAACGACAAAGCCCGCCCTCACCCGCTGCTGGCGTTTCAGATACTTGTAAAGCAGGCTTCCCGCCAGCAACCCAGACATAAGTCCGTCGAAAACCAGCAGTTGGATGAATTCCTGTGAAAACACCCAGACGATAGCAAACACCACAATGAACACAATGGCGGTAACCGCCAGAATGGTGGTCGTCTGGTTGGCAAGCTGTACCCGCCGCGCCTGGGCTGTGGCTTCGACCTGCTGCTCATGGGTCGATTGACGTTCAATGACAGCAAAAGCTGACATCGGCTGGTTCCTCCCTGTTGCATTGTTTTCCACAGACCCATTCCCTTGTGAAGAAAATCTCGGAACTTCTGCTTGACTCGCTGCCGCGCCTTTGTACGTCATCGGCTGCCCTCTGAGACTGGGGCTGACCGGTTCTCGTGCAACGCTGCATCGGACGTGATGTGCACGGCTAGCTGGTTTCCAGAATATACTGATTCGTGGCCGCTTCGAGTGCGCGAGCCATCTGGGTCAGATCGCGGGCGCTCTGTTCGGTCTGGCGCGAACTGGCTGCCGACTGGGTGCTGGCCTGTTTGATCTGCTGCATGGCTGACCCAAGCTGGCTCATCCCATTGGTCTGCTGGTGCGTGCTGGCGGCAATCTGCACCGCCGCCTGCGTCGCTTCCTCCAGCGTCGCCGCCAGATCGCGGATAGCTTCCCCGGCACGAGTCACCAACTCCATGCCGCGTTCCGCGCCCTTGCTGCCTTCCTCCGTCACCATCACGGCGGTGTTGGTCGCCTGCTGGATTTCGTTGAGGATTTCGCCGATGCGGGCGGTGGCCTGCCGCGACTGTTCCGCCAGTTGGCGCACTTCCGCCGCCACGACCGCGAAACCGCGACCCTCTTCGCCCGCCCGTGCCGCCTCGATGCTCGCGTTCAGCGCCAGCAGTTTGGACTGGTCGGCAATGGCGTTGACGGTGTTGATGATCTCGCCGATCTGCTGTGTGCGCTCTGACAGACTGAGAATCGTTTCGGCAATATTTTCGACCCGCTGGCGGATGATCATCATCCCATCCATGGTCGCGTCTACCGCTTCTTCGCCCTGCCGTGAGACCGCCACCGACTGCTGGGCCGCGTCCGCCACGGCCTGTGCCCGCTCCGCAGTTTGCTGCACCGTCGTTCGCACTTCTTCCACGGTTGCTACCGTTTGCGTCACCGTCGCATCCTGCTCGGTGGTGCTGGCGATCTGCTGGGTGGTGGCCGCCTGGATTTCGGCAGACGCAGAGGTGATACTGCTGACCGCTTCACGCACCTGGCGCGTAATGGTGTTCAGACTTTCAACCATCACGTTCAGATTCTCGCCAAGCCGGTAGAGATCTTCGCTGTCTTCCGCCTGGCTGCGCCCGTCGTCGTTCAGCGAAAGACGCGACGCCAGATCGCCCTTGCTCACCCGCTCGACAAAATTCATGAATTCGGATACCGTTTGCTGGAGCACTTCGCGGCTGGTTTTTTCGGATTCAACCATCTGCTGGAGATTGTCCGTCATTTGATTGAATGCCAGGGTTACCGTGCCGATTTCATCCTGGCTGTCATTGGCAATCCGGTGGTTCAGGTCACCGGCACCGATCTTCTGGACGCCTTCGCGCAGACGGGCCAATGGCTGAGTAATGCTCCTCGCCAGCCACCAACCCGCGCCGACGGCGACGACCACAGCGGCAGCAGTCGCAAAGAAAATAAGCATCGGTGCGGTCCGTGTCGCCAGATCGCTGCTGCTCGCCAAGTGGTCAGCAACTTCCTGGTGCAGCCCAGGCTCCATTTCCTCAATCAATTCAACGACCACGTCATACTGAACAGCGTATTCCCCTTCGTCCCCGGCCAATGCATACGCGTTGGCCTTCAGATTCTGAGCGGAGAAACGGAGAACGCGATCCTGGATCGTGATAAGCGCCTGCCATTCAGCCTGAATTTCTTCTGTATTCGTATGCTCATAATCGGTCGCAAAGATCGCTTCCAACTCGACCCAGGTTTCATCGATGGCAGCTCTGTCTGCGGCGATTTCCTCTTCAAGATTTGCCATGACCTCAGAATCATTGGAAAGCACATGCTCCGCCGTCACAATGATCGCGTCGCTCATGTGATCACGCAGTTCTCTCATATTCTCCAGGAGCGCGATATCCTCCGTGCCCATGTGCTGAATCGACTGCCCAAGCACACCGACTTCCAGAAACGCGATGAGGCCCAGTATGATGAACAGCCCGACAAAAAACGCAATCAATATGCTCAGTCGGTAGGTGATACTCAGTTTCTTTAACATGTGACTCTTTCTTGCTTTAGGTACCTGTTTTCTGTCTGCGGTGCTTGAAAGATTTGGATGTATCCTGTTCGAACTACGCCACCCCATCGTCCACAACCAGGGTGGGATCGTCCAGGATGCCAATGACATTCAATAACGTGAGGCCGTTCGCCAGCATCCCTTTCAGGTAGCTGGTCCGTTCTGATGTTTCACTACCTGCCGGAAGCGGGCCCACACTACTCGCAGGGAAGGTCGTAATTTCGCCAATCCCTTCCACCTGGAAAGCCAGGCTGATTTCGCCTTTGGAGACCACGACCAGCGCACAATTCTCATCGCTTGTAGGGCGCGGCGCATTCAGCAGTATCGCCAGATCCAGCACCGGCATGATGCGCCCGCGAATATTGGCGATTCCAGTGACATGCTGCGGCGTGCAGGGGATCGGAACCACCATCACCTTTTCGTAAACGGCTCGCAGCAGTTCCACCGGCAGCGCATAGACTTCGCCGCCCAGCGTGATTTGCAGGGCCGTGACGATTTTCTCATCGCCGTCTCTGTGCGGGGTCCGGGCAGCTCGCTCGGCCCGCGCGCGAAGGATTTCCAGTTCATTCTCTGAGAAATGTTCCTGAAGGGACATCTCGGTTACTCCCATCTCATAGCCCGGATAATCGAGCTGCCAGCAGTTCCACCAGCATCTCGACCGTTAAGTCGTCACTGTAAGGCAGAACCTGCTGCGAGTCATTGTGTTCGACTGCGTTGAGCGCAAACTGCCAGTGACGCGCTGCTTCCTTGCGTGCGCCCTGATGGTGGTACAGATCGCCCAACAGGTAATGTGCCAGTGCGAAGTTGGAATCGCAGTACACGGCTCGACGCAGTAAGCGGAATCCCTGTTCGGTATTTCCAGCATTCAACTCAACCAGCCCATGAAGATAGTACACCTGCGGTTCAAATCGACCCTGGCCTTTCGCCTTGTCGAGCCATGTCCGCGCCTCATCCCACTGTTCATGGTCAGCCGCCGCCTTCGCCCGCGCCCAGTAATCCTCGGTCGCTGTCGTTTCAGACGTCGGCATCTTCCTCTTATCCAGGATTGGCGCAGGACGGTGATTCTCTGGACGTTTGATCGGCGCGGTGAATTCAGTCACAATCGGCCTGGTCATTCGCGTCTCCTGCCGGGGAAGGGTTGCAGTGCGCTTCCGATAAAAAACTGTGTTTTCAAAATTCTCTGCCGTGAGGCCCTCATACAGATCGGCCTGCGGCTCGGAGTGACCGACGACCAGCCAGCCGTCCTCGTTGAGCGCCTGGCGGAAGCGAGCCGCGATCTGCCGGGTTGTGTCTCGATCAAAGTAAATGGTGACGTTACGGCACAGGATCACATCCACGTGCATCGTATTGGATTCGAACGACGGAAAATCGTCTGCCGTCAGATTCAGCGATCGAAATACCACCATCTGGCGAACCGTCGCATCCAACTGGTAGCCCCCCTCCACGGCAGTGAACCAGTTTTCACGCACGTCAGCGGGCGTTTCATTACGAAAGGACCTGGCACGATACAAACCCGCACGGGCCTCTTGCAGATAGGCTTCGTTAATGTCGGTGCCCAGGATAGAGATATTCCAGGTTTCGATATCGGGAAGCAATTCGCGCAGCAGAATCGCCAGGGAATATGGCTCTTCGCCCGTTGCACAGCCCGCGCTCCACAGCCGCAGCTGCTTGCTGCCCGACTGACGGCGTTTTTCGATCAGGGCAGGCAGCACCTGCGTGCGCAGAGCCATAAACTGCGGCGAGTTGCGGAAGAAGTAGGTCTCACCAATAGTTACGACATGAATCAGTCGCTGCCAGAAGGGGTGGATCGCAGATTGAGCAGACAGGAAGGATACGAGATCGTCAGGCCGGGTGATGTCCCCGGATGCGAGCATGGTCGCAAAAAGAGCGGCTACATCCTTTCGTCGGTTTGCATCCAGTATCAGCCCGGTGCGAGATTGGATCAGATCAAATAGCTTCTCGTGAGTTGTGGTGCCAGCGCGCGGGAGCATTGCCCCACATTTCCTTAGTTGCGAAGTTAGTGGTGACTTGTTTTTCACCACCCAGGTAGTGTTCTATTTCAGTATATTACGATCTCTGCGGGGAACCGTTGAGGTTTGCGGTGTTACAATATCTTCGGAAATCTGGAGGCAGTGCCGTGTCACCCTCATCCGCCGCGAGTACAGGTTCGAGGCCCAGCGTAAAAGGCTCCTTGCACTGGCGCATCATCCGTGTCCTGCCCGTTCTGGGCCGCTTCTTTTGCAGCGACCACATGCGCACGCGACCCACCGCTGATTCGAGGATTCCGCATGGTTGAGATGCTCACCGTTCAGAATCACATTCGCTCGATTATTTACTTCGAAGGTATTGCCGAAGCGGAACTCAGCCACATCACGGACCACAGCCTGTTGCGGGCGTTCTCGGCTGGCGAGATGATCTTTCTTGAAGGCGAACCTGCGGATGGGTTGTGGATCGTGGAAAGCGGGCATATCAAAATCTTCAAACTCAATCCTGACGGCGGTGAACATATCCTGCATCTGCGCGGCCCCGGCAAGTCCTTCAACGACATCGCCGCCCTCGACGGCGGCAGCAACCCGGCCAATGCGACCGTATTGAGTCCTGAAGCTCAGGTCTGGCTCGTACCGTCCGAGGTCATCACGGCGGTACTCATGCGGGATGCTCAGGTCGCCTTAAATGTGATTCGCCTGCTGGCGGTGAGAGTCCGTTCACTCGTCGGTCAGATCGAAGATCTCGCCTTATATTCTGTCGTCGTTCGGCTGGCGCGCTTTTTGCTGAAACAGGCTGAAGATCCATCCCTCAGCGGTCCGGGCGTCACCCGCATGGCGATTGCCGCGCACATCAATACCACCCCCCAAACGATCAGCAATGTGCTCCGCTCTCTGGAAGATGCCGGCGCAATTCAGTTTGATCGCCACCGGATCATGATCGTGAACGAGTCTATCCTGCGTTCCATCGCGTTGTGGTAGTTTTTTCGCCCCATTTCCCCGCAACTTAAGCCAGCTTAAATACAAAACGTGCGCCTGATTCTACTCTGGAGTCAATGCCCGTCATGGCACGCCATTGAGGAGGATGTATGGCAGGACAGGCCGTAGAAAAAGCAGCCGCACAATGAGCACCGATTATGGACCGTGGCTGCCGCGCGTTGATCGCGTGTCATGTACCGGATGCCGAAGCTGTATTGTCCGCTGCCCGACCGGTGCCCTGGGCCAGGTGAACGACAAAGCCGCCCTGATACACCCGGAATTGTGCACGTACTGCGCTGCCTGTGAGGATGTATGTCCCGTCAGCGCGATCGAACTGCCTTATTTAATCGTCAAGTGCCCACCGCGTGAGGACTCGCAATATGAATAACAAGCCGCTTAATCCCAATTTAGTCGCTGTGATCCTGATCGGATTCACGCTCTTGATCGTGGCGGCCCTGCCAATCCATATTCAGTTCGTGCCTAACGAAGCCGCCGCCCAGGACACCCCGCCGCCAGCCTCTGAAGTTCTGCTGGTCGCTCAGGTCGAGAAGAATGTACTCGAATACACCCTCAAAGCGGTGATCGGTCAGACCCCGCCGATGGCGTTTATCGGTATTGGCGGCGGCATCGACGGCCAGGTCAACCCCACGCTGACCGCGAACGTCGGCGATACGGTACGCATAACGGTGATTAATGGGGACCCGGTCCTGCACAACCTGGTGATTGACGAGTTCCAGGTTACGACCGGCGATATCTTGCAGAAGGACCAAAGCGTAACCGTCGAATTTACGCCCGATAAACCCGGCAATTTTGCGTATTACTGTGCGACTCCCGGCCACCGTGAAGTAGGCATGTGGGGCACGCTGACCGTCACCGGCGAAGCGCTGGCTGAAGCACAGAACGCCGCCGCGCCTGCTGAAGCTGCAATGGTACCGACGGCTGCTCCGGCCATCGCGGATGCCGTAGCCATCGTGCGCAATCCAGCGGATTTACCGGCTCCCATCGGGGATCGTGGGCCAATCGACGTCCGCGTGGACCTGAACGCAGTCGAGGCGAATGGCATCCTGGCCGATGGAACCACCTACCGCTACTTCACGTTCGACGGTCAGGTCCCTGGCCCCATGATCCGCATCCGGGTTGGGGATACCGTCGAGCTGCACATCCACAATGACACGAGCAGCCAATTGCAGCACTCGATTGACCTACATGCAGTGACTGGCCCCGGCGGTGGAGCCGTCTACACCCAGACGAATCCCGGCGAGGAAACCACGTTTACGTTCAAGACATTAGCGCCGGGCGTGTTCGTCTACCACTGTGCCACGCCGAGTGTCGCGCACCATATCGCCAGCGGCATGTTCGGGCTGATTGTCGTGGAACCTGCCGGTGGCCTGCCGCCTGTGGACCGCGAGTTTTATGTGATGCAGAGCGAGGTTTATACGGTCGAGCCATACGGCACAAAAGGCAACCTGACATTTGACCATGCAGCCATGCTCAACGAACAACCGCAGTATTTCGTCTTCAACGGCGCGGCGAATGCCCTCACGACAGACGAGAATGCGCTGCACGCCAAGGTCGGCGAGACCGTCCGCATCTTCTTCGGCGTCGGCGGCCCGAACTTCACCTCGTCGTTTCACGTCATCGGCGAAATGTTCGATCGGGTCTACAACTATGGCTCGCTGACTACCCCACCCATGACCGATGTTCAGACCATCCTGGTCCCACCTGGCGGCGCGACGATGGTCGAGTTTAAGCTGGAAGTGCCAGGGCGCTACATCCTGGTCGATCATGCGCTGGCGCGGCTCGAACGCGGATTAGCGGGCTATCTGTTTGCCGAGGGCGACGACAACCCGACAATTTTCCGCGAAGGCGGCAGCGCCGCCAGCAGTTGACCTGATCCGCAGAAGACTACCGGCAGGGCGACTCTCCGCCGGTAGTCTTCCGATCTGCCGGAAATGGATTTTTGAGAAGGATGCGGCATGCCAACCCTATCCCGCTGGTTCATCAAAATCGGAATGCTGTATTTTGCCATCGGATTGATGCTGGCCTCGCTGCTGCTGATCCAGCCGGTCGTGAGATGGTCATCGAGCTTGCAGGTGCTGCGCCCGGTTTACCTCCATTTCCTGTTCATCGGTTGGGTTACCCAGATCATCATGGGTGTCGGCTACTGGATGTTCCCCAAGCAGTCCAGAGACAAGCCGCGCGGCAGCGAGCGCTTGGGCTGGGCGGTGCTGATCCTGCTCAATACCGGGCTGGTGCTGCGGGCGGTCGGTGAACCAGCCGTCGTCCTCGCTCCGCAGGCGGGTTTGGGTTGGACCCTGGCCGCCGCGTCGATATGCCTGCTGCTGGCGGGCTGGGGATTCATCGCCAACACGTGGGGACGCATCAAGGAGCGCTGATCATGCCCAAATTGAGTGTCTGGCTGGTGCGTGCATCGCTCGTTCACATGGGGATCGGTTTCCTGTCTGGTGCCTTCATCCTGTTCCACAAAGGCATCTCCCTCTATCCCTGGGCATGGAAACTGCTGAATCCCCACATCGAGCTGATGATCTTTGGCTGGACGATGCAGTTCATCATGGGGATCGCCTTCTGGATCCTGCCGCGCTTCAGCAGCGAACCCCGTTACGGCAACCTGCGTCTGGGCTGGTGGAGTTTTATGCTGCTCAATGCGGGCATCCTGTTGACCGCCGCCGCCGCATGGTTCGGCGACGAGGGTCTGGCATTGGCCGGGCGTCTGGGCACGCTCGGTGCCGTCATTGTGTTTACATTTATTATCTGGCCGCGTGTCAAACCCCTTGGGGGATATGCGGCCTCCCAATCCTCAGGAGGAGATTCATGACTCAGCTTGATATTCGGACGATCCCCCCGCGTGATCGTCATCCGATGATATTCGACCGGTTCGATCATTTGCAGTCGGGCGAGTCCTTCGAACTGATTAACGATCATGCCCCAACACCCCTCTATTATCAGTTCTTTCATGAACGCCCCGACCAGTTTGCCTGGGAGGTTCTGGAGGAAGGCCCAGAAACCTGGCGCGTTCGGATCACACGGACCTAGGCGGAGACGAAACATGGACAACCAGACCTATACCCTCCTTGAAGACCTGGCGGGGCTTATCGAGTCGATCCCGCACGAGAGCATCGTCAGCCGTTCGTTTTTTAAAGGGGATCGCCTGAAAGCGATTCTGTTTGGCTTTGATGCGGGTCAGGAACTTTCTGAACATACTTCCAGCCAGGCGGCGATCATCCAGATTATCCAGGGCGAGGCGACGATTACCCTGGGCGACGACCGCCACGATCTGAAACCCGGGGCATGGCTGCACATGTCGCCACATCTGAAACACAGCGTCTATGCCACCACCCCCTTAATCATGCTGCTGCTGATGTATGGTGCGGAATGAGTTGCTCATGAAGGTCACGCGGCTTTTGCCAAGAGCGCTGCTGCTGCTCGTCGTCGCTGGCACGCTGCTGGCGGGATTGGGATCAGGACTGGCGCGGCTCGGCTGGCAGACCGATGCGCTCAGCCGGAATTGGATCATGATCCACGGCCCACTGATGATTTCGGGCTTCCTGGGCACGCTGATTTGCCTGGAGCGTGCGGTGGCCCTGGCTTCGCGTTATCGCTGGAGTCTGGTGGTCCCGCTGATCAACGCTGCCGGAGCGGTCGCTCTGCTGCTGATCCGAGACGCGGCGCTGGCAAAATCCTTATTGACTGCTGGCAGCCTGGGCCTGGTGCTGTTGTTTGCGCTCATGCTGCGGCTGCATCCTTCGCGTGATGTGCTCATCATGGCGCTCGGCGCAGTCTGCTGGCTGTTGGGAAACAGCCTGTGGCTGGGTGGGCAGCCCATTTATCAGGTGGTTCACCTGTGGACCGCGTTCCTCATTCTGACCATTGTCGGGGAACGTCTGGAGCTTTCACGGGTGCGCCGCCTGACACATACCACTGAAACACTGCTGGTGCTGACTGTCGTCGTTTATCTGGTGGGTGTTGCCCTCAGCGTGATTAATCTGGATTCTGGCATCCGTTTGTTAGGGCTGGGCGCAGTGCTGATGGCGGCCTGGCTGCTCCATCATGATGTGGCTCGGCGCACCATCCACCAGACTGGACTGCCGCGCTTCATCGCATCCTGTTTGCTGGCCGGGTATGTCTGGCTGGGCTTCGGCGGTTTGATTGCCATCTGGAAGGGCGCAGTCTATGCGGGTCCTGATTACGCCGTGATCCTGCATGCGTTCCTGCTGGGCTTCGTCTTTTCCATGATCTTCGGCCACATGCCCATCATCTTACCGGCCCTGACCGGCCTGCGTTTGGCGTACACCCCGACAAGCTATGGGCCTCTGATCCTGCTGCACGCCAGCCTTATGTTTCGCATGGCGGGCAATCTGACGCTGACTCTCAGCGCGGGGCAATGGGGAGGATTACTCAACGGGGTCGCGGTGGTGTGGTTCCTCGTCGTGACGATGCAGATGGTGTTCAGATCCCGTACAGATCGGCACCAGGATCAGATCGGCGGATACTGCCCTCCCACCCCCTAATTTCAACCACCGCACCGAAGTTTATGCCGAATGGGGGTTACTCGATACTCGGTGTACCCCCTGTTTCTGCATGGCACCAGACTCCCCGTCAAAGGGGCTTTTTTGGCAGTTTCCC
>JAIOHO010001084.1 GCA_019912905.1 Anaerolineae bacterium | reverse complement strand
ACCTTGCGGCGGCGCGGTTCCGGGCGGCTCCAGCCGAAAATCTCATGATCGGTGAGCAGATGCAGCGCCCCGTTCTCCGTGCGCAGAGTCCAGCCTTCTTGCAGCGCGCCGTTGACGAACCACAGCGAACCGGGTGGAGGTGGTTCGCTGACGTCCTTGACCGTCGGAATGAAGGCTTCCTGTTCGTGCCAGAGTTCGCTGAGTCGCGGGGCCTGGGCGGTTACCACCACCACACGTCCCTCGCGGTCGGCGCGCATCCTGCCCAGATGATCGAGCATCATGCGAAGCTGGCCGCCAAAAAGCTGCTCCGGGGCGAACAGGGGGCGGAAATCCTCGTTTTCAGTGCCCGGTGCGGCATGGCCCAGATGGACCGTCGTGCGGTGTTCCAGTTCCTCGACCAGCGCATCCCAGGTGAGATAAGGCAGCGGATGATCCGGCGCAAGCTGGTGGGCCGCGATCTTCTCTTCCCGGTTCTTGACGGCGCTTTCCTCGATGCCAGCAATCGTATCCCGCAGCTCGGACCAATCTTCGATCACGATCAGGGCATGATCCGGCGCGTAATCCAGCAGGCTGATCGGCTGAGGATACAGGTAGGGGATGTAGTGTTCCATGTGTGGGAACACCGCGCCATTTTGCATGGGTTCCAGATCGGCGTGCGGGCTGGCGGCATCCTGATCCACCGCAGCCAGGGTGTCGAACCAGGGACCGAGGTGTGCAGCCAGCGGGGGCAGGAGGCCCGGCAGTGCTTCACGGGCGGGGGTGATGACCGCCAGCGGCAGCCGTTCCTGCGAGCGCTGCGTCGAGGGGTTGAAGGTGCGAAGCTGATCGATCTCATCATCAAAATAATCGACGCGCACCGGCGTATCCGCTGCGATCGGGAAAATATCGACCAGCCCACCTCGGCGGCTGAATGTGCCTGGTTCGACGACCATCGAGGCAGGCGCATAACCGAGGCGCACGCACTGTTCCAGCAGGCGGTCGATGGGCTGGCGGTCGCCGGGTCTGAGCACCAGCGACTCGCGGCGGAAGGTGTTCACCGGTAAGGTGCGCTGCATGATCGCGCGGGCGGATGTGACCACGACCGGGTGTTGGGGACTGTGCTCGAAGTCATCCGGCGGCAGCAGGGCGGCCAGGGTGCTGATGCGGCTGCGCTGGATGGTGTCGCCCCAGGGCGCGCGATCGTAAAACAGGGGGGTCGGTTCGGCAAAGCGGTGCACCGCTGTTTCGGGCAGCCAGACCGGGAGCTGTTCGGAGACGTTGTAGGCCCGGTCGATGCGCGCGGTCAGGTAAATTACTGGTCCATCCCAATCCTGGGCCAGCGCTGCCAGCACGAATGGGCGTGCGGCCCGGATGATACGCAGGTCGTCGGGCGGCTCACCCGCTTTCAGCCGATTCAGAATCGCCCGGTAGACTGCACTCTCCCGAAGTCCCTCAAGCAAGCCTTGAAGCTGCATATTCCCCCTGCGTCCTGTCTCTCATCAAACCTATTTATGATAGCGCATCTCTGCAAGAAATAGGTTGGAGTGGGTATGGACGCAGGGCAATCGCGTTCTAAAGAGAAGGGGTAAACTCAGAAGCAAAAAAGATGACTGAGAAAATTGCCCTGATGACCCATTTTGTAGATGTAACCGATCCGCGCCGCGATCAAGGGAAGCGGCATCTGTTAAGTGACATCC
>JAIOHO010001083.1 GCA_019912905.1 Anaerolineae bacterium | reverse complement strand
AATCCGCCCCGTATCCACCAGCGCGAACACGGTGGCGATCGTAGGATGTCCGGCCATCGGGATTTCTTCAGCGGGCGTGAAATAGCGCGCGCCAAAATCGGCCACCGGCGAGGCCATCACAAAAGCGGTTTCGGAGAGATTCATTTCGCGGGCGACGGCCTGCATCACCGACTCGGACAGATCGTCGGCATCGAGCACGACGGCACAGGGATTGCCTTCGAGCGGACGCGTCGTAAACGCATCCACTTGCAGCAGCGGATAGGCAGCCATGAGATCTCCTCCAGGGGTTAGCTTACGCAGCCTCCAGGGTACAGCCTTTTGGCGCGTGACTGAAGCACCGGATCAGACCGATTCGTCCGTCTGCTGCTCGTCGTAGTAGCCCTCATCTGCGTAGCGCTGCCGCAGTTCGTGGCTGTGGAAATACCAGGCAATGGCAATCGTCGCCCCGCTGAACAAGCCGCCGACCACGATGCCCACGACGATGGCTTGCAGCGCGCTGTTGCCCTGTCCCAACGAGGTCAGGACCATCGTCACGATAGTGGCGACAATGCTCACCCCGGCGGTGACGCCCGGTGCAAACCATTCGCGGCGGATTGCCAGATACGTCAAAAACAGGACCAGCGCCATCACAACGAAAAATACCCAGGCAAGCCCTTGCATCCTTACGCCTCCCTCATTACTGCCTTCCGTAAGATCGCCCGCACCGGCGACCCACAAGCCCCATCCAGGCACAGCGGCAGCGCCACCAGTTCGTAATCGCCATCGGGCACCGCGCGCAGATCCAGCGCTTCGAGATTGACCAGGTGATGGCGGCGGAGCGCATGATGGCAGGGCAGGTCTGTGCTGTCAAACGCATCCACCGAGGGCGAATCCAGCCCGATCAGGCGGATACCCTGCCCGGCCAGCCAGTCAATTAAAGTCACACTCAGATACGGAAACTGCTCCGGCCAGACAGCGCCCAGTTCACTCACCGGGCTGTGTATCAGCAGCCGCTGCGCGCCCTGCACCTCCCCCACATCATCCGGCATAAGGGGGCCATCCGCTTTCGTCACCGTGACCACCCGCGCCGGGCCGATATACGCTTCCAGCGGCATCTCCCCGATAAAAGCGCCGTCATCGGCATAATGATAGTATGCATCGGCATGCGTCCCCAGGTGGGCGGTCATGGTCAGCGTCGTCAGGTTGACCGACGCACCCTCCGCTTTGCGCAGCATGGGCGTGACCTGAAAGGGTGTATCGCCCGGCCACACCGGCAGCGCAGCCGTCACTTTACGGGTGATGTCGTAGATCATAGCGGCGGCACCGCATACAGCCGCAGATCCCCGGCTACCGAGCGCACGGCCAGTTGCAGGCGCGGCTGATCGGAATCGGCGTATTCAGCAGTTTCATAGACGTTTTTACTCACCTCGACAAAATCCGGGGACGTCTCCATCACGCGCCCACTGGCCGCCGTGAACATCACCCGAACCGGCGTGCCAATAGGGATGCGCAGCACGACATCGCCAGTCTTCGTCTCGATGCTCCCTTCCAGATTGCGCGCCAGTTCACCCCCGCCAAATTCAAATATCTGGCTGCCGCTGCTGGTGAGTGAATTCACTTCCCGAATCCGGCTGTGAAATAAGCCTTCGATCGTGACGTTCCCGCTTCCCAACTGAATGCGCAGCAGGCCGCCGTCCAGCGGGCTGGGGCTGTCATACGACAGGTTGTAACTGCCGCTGGTGGCATTAATCGACAGCGTTTGCAGCGGCAGCCCACTCAGATCCAGATTACCGCTGGCAGCCATGCCGTTAATCGTGAAGGCAAGAGGCGTCCCCGACCCCATTTGGACCTGCCACTCATTGGTCGCATTTGGGATAACCTCGTTGCGCGTTTCCCCCTGGCTCACCCGCTGCGCGCCGTCCGCATCAATCGTCTGGCTGACCTGCCACTGGCGGACATTGGTCGTGACCCGCCCTGTCACACTGCTGCCCTCGACAGGCTGCAAGTTCAGGACTCCGGCGTTGAGATCAAATACCACCGGGGCGGGTTGTGTATCTGGATACGTAAATTCAAAAGTCTGCATCGTCTCAGCACCCGCCGCACTGCATGACACCAACAACGCCAGCAGCAGAGCGCTTATCGTTCGCCTGTCCATGGTGGCTCCTGAAAGTAGTGTAACAAACGTTTTAAAAATCTCGACGTAAGAATTTCGTCCTCCCGACTATTGTACGCGCCTCACTCCCCTGCCGCTACAGTGGTTGACGGCAGGCCACGCCCGGCGCATAATTGGGCGCGGTGAGGCTAAAGCAGGAGGAAGAACCGGATTGCGTTTCATCATGTACTCGGAGAACTCCATCGCACAGGCGATGCGGGCCATCAACGAACGCCTGCATGCGCCCGGCACCAAATCACGGCCCCAGATTGACGGTTGGGTCGAAAAAAACGGGAATTTCGCCATGACCGTGACCACCACGGTATACGGTCCCTTTCGCCGCAGAACCACGCTGCGCGGTCGGGCGGAACGCGACGGCGGCAATACGGTGATACGCGGTTCTGTTCCCGGTGGTCTTTCGCGTAACAAGCAGTTGACGATTCTGGGCATCATGATCGTACTGGGCCTGCTGGCGCTCAGCCAGGGCAACGCCATTTTGATGGTGGTTTCGATCCTGGCAGGCGCGGCGCTGTCGATTCCCATGCAGGGCGACTTTAACAACAGCGAACTGCTGCTGACCGAGCTTCAACGCACGCTCAAAGCGCGTTTTACACAACCAAAATGAGAGGGACTAACCGCTCGGCGCAGTCGTGACCGTGGAGCGGATCGGCGTCGACGTGAGAGTCGGCAGGAAAAACTTGGTCCGCTCGCTATTCGTCAGCGGCTCGACCGCCCGTGCCCGACCAATATCCATCAGCGTTTCGATGTCCACCACCCACTGTTTGACCACTCCGGCGATGTTCCACGTCAGGACGCGCGTTTCATCCGCATTCCAGCGCGCGCCATTGACCGCGTCGGCCTGCTCCAGTATGAACAATTCATCATTTTCTCGCGGCTGGCGCACATCCCAGATGCGGGCGGTATCGTCGGTGGACCACGACAGGATGCGGGTTTCATCCCGGTTCCATATCGCGCCCACCACAAAACGGCTGTGCTGCATGGTGTTGCGCAGCAAGTCGTTGCTGTTCAGCGCAACCCGGCCTGTATCCGCCGGAATATCCCAGATGCGCACCACACCGTTGGATGACCACGACAGAATGCGGCTGCTCTCCCGATTCCAGATGGCTCCCTGCACGCCGAAACTGCTGTTCCCATGCGGCAGCGCGACCAACTGCTGGCCGGTCTGAGCATCCCATACGAAGACATTGTTGCCGCGCGTCCAGGTCAGAAAGCGCCGGTTTGTGCCATCCCAGGCCGCACCCAGTACCGATCCATCATGCGAGAAAGCTTGCTGAAGGCCGCCTGCCGCATCCCACAGCCGGGCGGTTCGGTCCGCCGACCACGTCAGAATCTGACTCTCGTCCCGGTTCCAGGCCGCACCCAACACCGATCCCTCATGCCGCATCACGTCACCCAGCGGACGTCCCTGCGCGTCCCACAAGCGGGCCATGCCATCCGCCGACCACGTCAGAATCTGACTCTCGTCCCGGTTCCAGGCAGCACCCAGCACTGATCCCTCGTGCTGCATCACGTCGCCCAGCGGACGTCCCTGCGCGTCCCACAAGCGGGCCGTGCCATCGTCGGACCAGGTGAGAATGCGCTGCCCATCCTCATTCCAGGACGCGCCCAGCACCGCTTTATCATGACGCATGGCCTCGCCAGTCGGAGTGCCATCCGGGTTCCACAGCCGCGCGGTGCCATCGACCGACCACGACAGGATCAGGCTCTCGTCGGCATTCCAGACTGCGCCGTTGACCGGTCCATTGTGCTGCATGGCAGCCAACAGGGAGAAACCCGGGTTGGGGGTGATATTCCAGATGCGCGCCAGCCCATCGGTTGACCAGGTGAGCACCTCGGTCTGAGCCTGATTCCAGATCGTTCCGGTCACACGCTGCGGGTGGGGAATATTCAGGATCGGCTCCTGTTGGTCATCCTCGCTGGTCTGCGCCGCCCATACCTGCACTGTATTGTCCAGAGAGGTGGACAGCACTTTACGTTCGTCCTGGCTCCAATCGGCCTGGGTCACGGGGCCACCATGCTGAAACACGACGACCGGCACCTGGCTGGCAGTGTCCCAGATGCGGGCCGTGTTGTCGGCAGCCCAGGACAAAATCTGCGTCTCCTCCTGATTCCACTTCGCGCCATCCACCGACCGGTCATAGGTCAGGACGACACGCGCCTCCGCGGTGCAGGGATCATCCCAGACGCGGACCTTGCCATCATTCGACCACGACAGCACGCGAATCCCGGCTTGATCCCAGGCCGCGCCATTCACGTTGCCGTCATGTTCCAGCAGACAGGCCTCGCCGGTGGCGGTATCCCAGACTCGCGCCGTGCTGCTGCGTTCCCAGGTCAACACCCGGTCGCCCGCAGCATTCCAGACCGCGCCCAACACCGTCCGATCATGCGGGAAGATGTGGATGATCTGTCCGCTGGCCGCATCCCACGTGCGCGCCGTCGCATCGCGCGACCAGCTCAACACCTGGCTGCCATCCGCATTCCAGGCCGCACCGGTCACACTGTCACCGTGTACGAGCACGACATGCTGGAGGACCGTTTCGCTGTCGAGCACCCACAGGTGAATGTCATTCTCGGCCCAGGACAGCAGGGTATGCGTCTGCGACTGCCAGGAAACGCCGTTCAC
>JAIOHO010001082.1 GCA_019912905.1 Anaerolineae bacterium | reverse complement strand
GCATATAGACGTAGGTAAACAGCGCCTGTTTCGCCCGGCCATCCTGACTCACTTCCACCTGCACCGGCATAAAGAAGGAGCCTTTATTGGGCTTGATCCGCAGCAGGTGATCGACAGTCGTGGGAACCTGGAGGGAGTCTTGAAGCGCGCGCAGGGCCGCAACGTGCGGAATTTCCTGTGGAAATAAAGCGGCTTGCGGGTAGTGGGGTGAAACCTCGCGGCGCAGGATCATATCCTCGAAGATCGGCAGGGTCTGCGTCGAATGGGTGTAAATCCGCTTAGATGAGATGTGCCTGTGCTGCCGGTCGATCTCGGAAGTGATGATCGAGTGAAACCGCTGTGCGGCCTCCGCAAAGTCATCGTTCACGACCACGTAATCCGACAGCGGCAGATAATCCATCTCCATGGCAACCCGTGTCAGGCGCATCTGGATGTCCGCCTCGGTCTCACCGCGCTCGTGCATCCGGTCTGCCAGTGCCTCGACCGAAGGTGGCTGGACAAAGATGAGTACCACGTTTTCCGGGTAAAGGGAGCGAATGTAGGTCGCGCCGAGGACGTCGATGTCCGCAATCAGGTTTTTGCCGGCTGCCAGTGCGTCTTCGACCGCCTGGCGCGGCACCCCGTACAATTTCTGCGGGTGTACTTCCTGCCATTCCAGAAGCGCGCTGCTGGCGATCATCGCCTGAAACTGCTCGACCGACACAAACATGTGTTCGCGGTCATCCTGCTCATTCGCTCGCCGCTCACGCGTGGTCACGGTGGCAAGCTGCTCCAGCCGGTCTTCCTGTTTGAGTGTGGCGACCATGAGTGCGTTTTTGCCAGCGGCGGAAGGTCCCACTATGACAAATATGAGGCCCTGTCGTGTGCTCAAATCTACCATCCCGTGTGTTGGTTTGCGGCTTTTCCTTATGAATAGTTTAACAGCTTGTGATGCACATCACCATTGCTAAAACGGTTAGAATCGCGGTGGGCCGCCGTGCCTGCATAAAACAAACAGCGGAGACGAACCCAATCGTCTCCGCTGCGGTTGCTGCTTTCAGGACAGAGGCTTATGGGTTAATTTCGATGTCCGTCACGTACCAGCCGTCATCGACCGAGTCGGCGGTCACCAGGTTAAAGCGCAGGTTAATCAGCCCATTGGCCTTGTAGGGACTCAGATTGTGCTGCCGCCGCTGCCACTGACCGGGATCATCCGGCCAGTACATGCCGCCGCTGATGATCGAACTACAGGTCGTGCTCGGCGGGCAGGTAAATCCGCCGGTCCCTGTGTTCAGGTTGGTTGCCAGCCAGTCGAAGCCGCCATTCGTCGAAACCTGAACCCGAGCCGTGCTGCTGGCAAGTTTGTAGCGGGTCCAGTACTGGATCGCGGGAATCGACGAGCCGGTCAGGTCAATCGGACTCTTGAGCATGAGCGACGAATTGCCGTACTTAGTCGAATTGATCGGCTGGAAGGTGGGGCCGTTGCCTGCCTTCGGGCTGTCGGCAAACGAGAAGTTGTTGACGCCAGCCGAGAGGATGATGACGGCACTACCGCCATGCTCGAACCATTCGAGCGTGAGATTATAGTTGCCTGCGGCGAAGGACACGGTAGCGATATCGACGGTGCGGCCATGGAAGGTCCAGCGCTCGATGATGTTCCAGTACTTATTGGTTGGCGCACCGGGGCCGGAGTAGCGCAGGCGCACCCCATCATCGCTTACGGTGATAAAGGTCACATCGGACGGTGCTCCAATCTGGATGGGTCGTTCCCAGCGTGCCGCGTAGTATTCGTCCCAGGTTTGATCGAGCGTGCCGCCGACGGGCCGCAGGTTGCTGCCGAAGTCATGATCGATTTCCAGAGCGAACTCCTGAATATCGATGCTGGGATCATAGGCCCGCTTGACCTTGTTCGAACTCGTGTAGGTGGTATACAGCAGGTTGGTGTAGTCATCCGTACTGCCGCAGGCGGGCACCGTTTTCAGCGGATAGTGACGTTCGCAATCATAGTAGACGCCGGTCCAGAAGTCATTGCCGATGTCTGCTGGGCCACCGCCAGAGCCGCGCCATTGATCCGGCGCGAGACCCCAACTGCCTTCAGCGACCCAGTTACCCATACTGCGCGCGCCGTCGCGGAAGGGCAGGGGGATCGGCTGCGTGCTGCGATGCTCGAAGATGATGTCGTCGATGAACCAGCCGTCTTTTTTGTCGCTGTTGTTGAGCGCATTGAGGACGAAACGCACTTTGATGCGCTTACCGACATACGAGCGTAGATCGACGGGGGCGCGGAACCAGGTGTCGACGCGGCTGTTGGCCGGGCGTTCCCACCGATTTTCCCAGTTCCCCCAACCGGCCACGCGCTGGTAGTCAAACGTGTTGCTGACGCCCAGGCCGTCGGTGGGTTTGTAGGCAGTGCTTTCTGGGGCGATCTGAAGCTGGATATTATCGTCCGTGCCAATTTCGTAGCGCGTCCAGAAGTACAGCGTTGGGTTGTCGCTGGCGGTTAGGGCACGCAGGTCGATGATCTTCTCCAGCCCGAGCACGTTGTAGGTGTGCTTGCGGGTAGTGACCATGTTGCCATTTTTGTTCACCGGGCTGTCATGCAGCGACAGCAGGCCGCTGTGCTGGAAGTTTTCCGCTCCATACCAGCCGCCGAGCCGCCAGCGGTCCCAGTATTCGATGGGGGTGTCGATGTCGTCGGTATACCGGCTGCTGTCTCCCGTTCCATAGGTGGCGTCATCCACATCAGGGTCCCACAGCTTGTGTTTGGACTCGCTGTAGTCCTTAATGAAGATATCGTCAATGTAGATGCCATCATCGGTGCCAGAACCGCGTGCATCCAGCCGGAAACGGAGCAGGATGTCATCGTCATAAGGTGATGCCGCGTTGGTTGCCACGTTCGCCTGGATGTCGCTCAGGTCGATTTCGATATACTCCCAGGCCCGCTGATCGTATGAATTGCTGAGGCTGACCGACTGCGGCACATACTGCCAGATGGCCTTCCAGTTCTGGCCTTCGTCGTTCGACCACTCGACGTAGAATTCGTGCGTGGACTTCATATTGCGCCATGTCCAGAACGACAGGCGTGGTTTGACTGCCGCCACTGTCTGGATGTTGCTGTCGTCCAGTAGATCGACATTTTCGGGCGTGTCGTAATTGAGATCAAGCGGGTGCTTGAGAATGAGCGACGCATTGCTGCCTTCGAGATAGTTTCCGCCGGGGCTGTCGGCAAAGGCTATGCCGCTGCCCTCGAACAGATTGGGCGTGAAGTTCGTGTCGCCCGGTGCTGTCTGACCCCATTGACCCTGCGCCAGCCAGTTTTCCATACCGCCCTGGGCCGTATCGGAGAACGGATAGTCGCTGAAGCGGGGTTTGTCGAAGCGGTGGATCAGGATGTTATCAATCCACCAGCCGCCGGACTCTTCCGCCCCTGGTTTAACGATCTGGGCAAAGCGCAGCCGGAATGGTTGGGCGTCCCAGGCGGTGATGCCATCCAGCAGGACTGTCGTTTCTTCGAGGCCCTGTGTGGCGGTGCCGCCCGAACCAGGATCGCTGACCAGCACTTCCAGCGTCTGCCAGGTATCCGGCACCTGATCGGGTGTGTCGCGCGTCCATTGCAGTTCGAGCTGGGTGCCGTTGTTGACTTCGTAGGATTGATGGAATGTCAGCACGGCCACACCAGTATCCCCATCGAAATCTGGAATGTTGCCCGTGACGTCGATCAGGCCGTTAAACTCGACAAAATGAATCCGGTTGCCGCCGCCCACCTCGTTGCTGCGGATGGCGGGTCCACTGTCGAAGCTCAATTTACCCTGCGCACGTGAGTTACTCAGCGTCCAGCGCCCGGTCGTCACGAACTGCGGGTCGATGCCCTTATTGGCGCTGCCCAGCGTAAACTCGGCATCGTCCATATTCCAGTAGGATGTGCAGGTGCTCATGCTGCCGGTGCAGACACCGAAGGTCTTGGTGCCAAAGTCGCGGATTTCGATGTCATCCACATACCAGCGCCTGCGCGTGCCGCCGTTGTTATCGCTCATGCCGAAGCGCAGGGCCAGCCGTTTCTGACTGAAACCGGATATGTAGGGTGCCAGGTTGAGGATATTGCGCGTCCAGGCGTAGTTGGTCGTGCCCTGGCGCAGGTCAACCTTCTGCCAGGCGATGGTGGTTCGATCGGCTTTATATTCGCCTACTTCCAACCAGACCTTGGTATTGGCGTTGGACATGTCCCACACGTCCCAGAAGATCAGCTTGGGATTGCTCAACAGGGTAAAGTCCACGTAACCACGCAGCTCCAGGTAGCAAGCCATATTCTGCGGGAACTCGCCCACACGGGCTTCTTCCCAGATGAACATGGTCGAATTGGACCGCTGCGTATCGGCACGATACCAATCGCACTGAACCGGATTGCCGGATACCGTGCTGGCGTCATCCGGGTTGCCGCTCGACAGGCCGTCGATGCCCAGTTTGACCTGGCCGTCGCCGCTGCGTTTGTAGAAATCGACTTCGATGACATACAGCTTCTGCGGATCGAGGGTGCGCACGACGGAAAGGGATTCTTCGTTATCGCGCCAGGCGTCGATGACCAGGCAGTCGGTCGCGCTGCCGGATGGGGATTGTCCATCGGCGTAAACGGCGCTGCTGCTGGTGCGAGTGCCGCCGCTGCTGACAGACGAGCAGGCAGATGTCGGCGTGGCGGCTGCGCCAAGTTCGTACAGCCACAGACGCGCGCCGCTCTGACCGCCGCCGGTGGTCAGGCTGAAGCGAACCTTCATGGGCTGAGGCGCAGTCTGGCCCCAGCCAAAACCGATCTGCCGCGTCCAGCGAACCGAGTAATTGTTGGTGGTAAAGCCGCTTTCAATCGGACCCGAACCGCTCGGCCAGTTGAAGTTGACGGCAGAGACGTCCGGGAAGCCGATTTCGCCGTGCCAGAGTTCTTCCGACGGGGTGCTGCTCAGGGTTTCGTTAGCATAGTACTGGCCGAAGAACTGGTCGCTGCCGAGCCAGACATTCGAATCGACACGCCACCATTCCGGGTTATTGATCTTGTCCAGCCAGGGGGCCACCTGACCCTTGTCGTCGGGTGTGGACGTGGGGGTAGCCGTCGGCGTATTGGTGGGTAATGGGGAGGGTGTGATTGGGGTCGGGGTGGGTGACGGGCCTTCCGTCGCCGTTGCTGGCGGGGGCAGCGGGGTATTCAGCGCCCCGGCTTTTTCCTCGGGCGGGTTGTCGATCAGCCATTGGACCGTGGCCCAGAATGCCTCGTCGCGGCCTCGCCCATCGGCATCAGCCAAGCGCTCGATGTCTTCCGGTCTGCCGCCGATGATATTGTAAATCACGTTGCTGAAGACGTTGCCAATCGCCGGGCCGGTCGCGGCCAGCGTCACGCCGAACAGAATGGCGACCATCACCAGGATCAGAGCGTATTCCGTCAGCGCCTGACCGGATCGGACGTGTTGTTTCAACCATGTTCCGGTTTTTTTCATTGTGCTGTGCCCCCTCATCCAACCACCACATCCACTGGGTCGTTTTCATGGGTTAATCGTGAAACGAAAAGCCTTCTGGCTCCTAATACTAATACTAACGGACAATTCCCCAGTGTGAGTTTTATTTTGTCGGCGAGTTGTTTGAATGCGTTGACAATTATCGATGCGTGATTTGTCACTGTTGTGCTGTCCCTAAATAGATTATCCTAACTTCATGGATGTCGAAATAGTACAAGGGGGCAGTCATGACTGCGACGATTATTGATGGTACTGCGGTCGCCGACCGCATGCGCGCCGAAATCGCTGGGGATGCGGAGCGATTTAAGCACAAATATGGCTATGCGCCGGGGTTGGGTGCAGTGCTGGCAGGCGATGACCCCGCCTCAGCCCAGTACGTGCGCATGAAACGCCGCGCCTGCGAAAAAGTGGGCATCGAATCGGTCACCTTTGAGATGACCGCCGACAGCACTCAGGCCGACGTCGATGCGGCCATTCAATCGCTGAATGAAAATCCGCGCGTGCACGGCATCCTCGTGCAGCTTCCGCTGCCGCCGCAGGTGGACGAAGAACGCGCCCTGCGCCTGGTCAGTTTGGAAAAGGACGTGGATGGTTTTCATCCGGTGAACATCGGCAAGCTGGCGATGAAAGGCCGCGAACCGACCTTTACCCCGGCTACGCCGACGGGCTGCATGCTGCTGCTTGAGGAAATCGGCACGCCGATCGAAGGCGCGCACGCTGTCGTGCTGGGCCGCAGCAATATCGTCGGGCTGCCGGTGGCGATGATGCTGCAAAAGGCCAACGCGACGGTCACCATCTGCCACAGCCGCACGCGGGATATTCCGGGCATGATTCGTCAGGCGGACATCCTCATCGCGGCGATTGGCAAGCCGGAATACGTCAAAGGCGACTGGCTCAAACCGGGCGTGGTGATCATCGACGTGGGCACCAACCGCATCGACGATCCCGCCAGTGAAAAAGGTTATCGCTGGGTGGGCGATGTTGACTTCGCGTCCGCCAACCAGGTCGCCGGGGCCATCACCAAAGTTCCGGGTGGCGTGGGTCCGATGACGATCACCATGCTGCTGAAAAATACGGTCAAAGCAGCCTGGACCATTGCAGAAACATTAGAATCCAGCCGTTAGTGGTGTAAATTCTTGAATCGAAAGCGCCTCCTGGTGTTCAATAAAGTCAATCTGGAAAGGGACTTGCCATGACACCAACCGAGGCGCTTTTCGATTATCTCGACTCCCGTGGGCTTTCGCTGGACCGGCGCTATCTGCGCGAGGCGCTGCACACCCTGGCTCAGGCGCTGATGGAGTGCGAAGTCAGCCGCGTGCTGGATGCAGCCCCCTACGAGCGCAACGGGGCGCGCCGGGCTTATCGCAACGGCTACCGCGACAGCCTGTGGCACACGTCTGTCGGCGATTTGAGCCTGAGCATCCCCAAGCTGCGCAAAGGCAGCTACTATCCCCTGTTTCTGACCCCGCAGGCTGAGGCGATTCTGCTGCGGCTCGCTCAGGAGACGTATGCCAGCGGCGTCCATCGAGCGGACGTTCGCGCAGCACTAGCCGCGCTCGATCTGCCGGAGCTGGAGCCGTATGAACTGGCCGACATCGTCGAACGGCTGGCCGACGTAGTTTACAACCATCAACATGCGCCGCTGCGCACAGATTATCCAGCGTTGTTTCTCGACGTGCTGGATGTGGAACACAACGGCTTATGGCGGCAGTGGCTGATCGCGCTCGGCATCCAACCCTCCGGCCAGATCGATCTGCTGGCGCACGAACTGGTCTCTGCCGCCGATCATGAGACCTGGGTGAAGCTCCTGCGGCGGCTGCGCCAGCGCGGAGTCGAAGCAGTCGAGGTCGTCGTCAGCCGCGAGTTCACCGGTTTGCGTCCGGCAGTGACCGATCAACTGGTCGATGCCGTCTGGCAGCCTCACCGCAATTTCCTGCTGCGCGGCAGCGGCGAGGATGCTCTGGTGAGCGCGGTGAGCGATCTGGCGGTGCGTGTCGAGACGGACCCGCGCCATCTCCCGCGCATGCTGTGGCCGGGATATGCCCCAGACTCCGATTTTGCCCTGGCGAACTTTCCAGTGTTTGTCCTTGCATAAACAGCCTGTCCTGTGAGTGCGCGATCGCTCACGCTGCGCTCAATTGATGGATTGATTAACTGGTCAAAGGAGATCCGGTGTGATGTCACTTGGAAGTGTGATTCCTATGGTGGTCGAACAGAACAGTCGCGTCGAACGGGCCTACGATATTTTCTCGCTGCTGCTGAAGGAACGCATCGTCCTGCTGGGTACGGAGGTCAGCCAGCAGGCGGCCAACCTGATCGTCGCGCAGATGCTGTTCCTCGACAGCCAGGATGCCGAGCGCCCGATTCAGCTGTACATCAACTCGCCGGGTGGCGACGTCTACGCGGGGCTGGCGATGTACGATGCCATGCAGCAGGTCCATGCGCCGGTGAGCACGGTGGCGGTGGGCATGGCGGCCAGTTTTGGGACGGTGCTGCTGGTCGGCGGGCGCGCCGGGATGCGCTATGCGCTGCCGCACGCGACGATTCACATGCATCAGCCGCACGGCGGGGCGC
>JAIOHO010001081.1 GCA_019912905.1 Anaerolineae bacterium | reverse complement strand
GTCCAGCCCCTGCACCTCGCCCGGCACGCCCAGCCCGGCGGCGGCCAGGAAGGTGGCCGGCACGTCGATCAGGCTTTGCAGCGCGTCGCTGGCCACCCCCGCCGGCACGCGGCCGGGGTAGCGGACGATGAACGGCACCCGGATGCCGTCGTCGTAATGGAACGGGCCCTTGGCGATCAGCCCGTGCTGGCCGAGGTAGTGGCCGTGATCGCTGGTGAACACCACCAGCGTGTCCTCGGCCAGCCCCAGCGCATCGACCTGATCCAGGATCGTGCCGATGGCGTGATCCATGCAGCTGATCATGCCGTAATAACAGGCGATGTCCTTCGCCAGTTCAGCCCGGTTGTGCAGGTGTGAGTGCATCCCATGCATCGCATTGCCCCGGGGTTCGTACCAGGGCGAAAAGTCCGGCGACTCCTGCTGCGTCATCTGGAAGTGAAGCGGGTTGCGGTCATGTTCGCCGGGGGTCACCTGCGCCACCGGCACCGCCGCCGGGTCGTACAGCGTGTCCCAGGGTTCCGGGATGAGATAGGGCGGATGCGGGTCAAAGAAGCTGGCCCACAGGAAGAACGGTTCGTCCGCCTGCCAGTATTGTTCCATCAGTGCGTTGGTGCGCTCCGCGATCCACGTGTTGTAATGGTATTCTTCGGGGATGGGCCACTTGCGGTTCTGATTCGGATTGGTCCCCGTCGGCGGCTGGAAATAATCGCGCCAGTTCGCCAGCCCCTTCTCTTCCATCCAGATGGCGTAATGCTGGCCGACGTGCGCCTCGTCCGCATGATTGCGGGCCAGTTCGACGTGATCGAACCCATAAAACGGGCCGTGAAACCCGCGCCAGAAATCGAGGTCCTGGAGCAGCGGATACGATTCCATTGAAGGGAATTCGTCCGTCCCCCACAACTGCTGGAAATGCGCCTTGCCCACCAGCGCCGTGTGGTAGCCTGCCTGCTGGAACACGTCGCCAACGGTCGGTTCGTGCTCGGCCAGCTTCATCCCCAGCGAGAAGGCCCCGTGCTGCGACGGATACTTGCCGGTAATCATCGACGCGCGGGTCGGCGTGCAGGTCGGGTTCGGACAATACGCCCGCTGGAAGCGCGTCCCCTCGCGTGCCAGTCGGTCGAGATGCGGCGTCTGAATAGCCGGATTCGAGCAGCCGAGGGTGTCCCAGTGCTGCTGGTCGCTGGTAATGAGCAGAATGTTGGGTGTGGACCGTGACATGCATCCCCCTGTGGTGCGTGGTGTCTGGCATTTGTGACTCTGCGGGGTATTATAGGGATTATTGGACAAACTGGCGACAGACCGCCGAACCATTATTTGGAGAAAAATATCCATGTCCGCGAAATTTGAAATCGTGACCGATTCCCAGGGCAGGAGCCTGAAGGTGACCGGCGACCTGCTGGCTGGGATGCATGGCGAGCGCCAGGGCGATGCCTGGATCTGCCCGCTGGATTCTCAGAATGCCGCTGCGGTGCGTAAGGCGATGCCCTGGACCGCACCGATTCCTGTTGGACTGCGCAAATCCATCGGCTGCGGGGACCGCCTCGGATTGGCGACGCCGGGGCACATCCTGGCCGTGCAGGACAGCGATATGTTCCCCGTCCTGCCGCAGCAGTCTATCCGCGAGATGGAACGTTCCAAACGCAGCCCACAGAACGTCATGGATGATGCCACCTGGGGCGTGCTGCAAATGAACTACCAGAGCGGTTTTGGCAGCGATGCCGATCATCTTAAAAACACGGGGGCGATCGACGACTGCATTGCCGCTGGCTTCGTCGGCTTCACACTCGACCCCAACGAATATGTGGATAACGCCGCCCACACCGACGCCCCGGCCACCCTCCAGCAGAAATTCGACAGCCTGCCCTGGAATGAACTGGAAACCAGTGCCGCCGATCTGAAAAAGCTTTACCTGGGCACTACCCCCGGCGGCACCATCGACGATGAAGCCCTGCTGCGTGCGACCGGCAAATACAGCCGCGCCATCGCTCACGTCATGCGCCTGGCCCGCCACATCGACTCGAAATTCGACGGCCAGCCCTATGACCTGGAAGTTTCCGTCGATGAGACCGATACCCCCACCAGCCCGGCGGAGCATTATTTCATCGCTGCCGAACTCAAGCGGTTAGGCGTCAATTACCAGGGTCTGGCCCCGCGCTTCATCGGGCGCTTCGAAAAGGGTGTGGATTACATCGGCCCGCTGGACGTGTTCGAGCAGGACTTTGCCGCTCACGCCAGAATCGCGCGTGAACTGGGACCGTACAAGCTGAGCATCCACACCGGGTCAGATAAATTCAGTATCTACCCCATCATCTACCAGTACACCGGGCAGTACGTCCATCTCAAAACCGCCGGGACGAGCTGGCTGGAAGCGCTGCGTGTCATCGCCATGAATGACGTGCCGCTGTTCCGCGAAATTCTGGATTTCGCCATCGAGCGCTACCCGATCGACCGCGCCTCGTATCACGTCTCGGCGGAACTCGCCAAAGTTCCCACCCACCCGGCAGACTCCGAACTCCTGGGCCTGTTCGATCAGTTCGACGCCCGCCAGGTGCTGCATGTCACTTTCGGCTCAGTGCTGGACCAGTACCGCGAGCAGTTGTACGCCGTCCTGTACGCGCATCTCAGCGATTACGACGCCGTGCTCAAAAAACACTTCGACCGCCATATTGCGCCCTTTCAGAGCAACTAACGGAGAAGCTCATGACCTACAGCATTGATCTCACCGGCAAGGTTGCGGTCGTCACCGGCGGCAGCGGAGTCCTGGGCACGTCCTTTTGCCAGGGTCTCGCGCAGGCCGGCGCATCCGTCGTCGTGATGGGCACGACCCTCGAAAAAGCGCAGAAAGCCGTCGAGTCGATCACCGCATCCGGCGGCACCGCGCTGGCGCTGGCTGCCAATGTGCTCGACAAAGCCGCACTGGAAGCCGCCTATGAAGCCATCATCGCCGAGTACGGCACGGTCGATATTCTGCTCAATTGCGCCGGGGGCAACAAACCCGAAGCCATGACCGCGCCGGATAATTCGCGCAGCTTTTTTGACCTGCCGGAAGACGCGCTGCAATGGGTGTTCAACCTGAACTTTATGGGTTCGCTGCTGCCCTCCCAGGTGTTTGCCCGGCCCATGGCCGAAAAAGGCGAAGGCGTCATCATCAACATTTCGTCCATGTCGGCGGATCGCCCGCTGACCCGCGTCGTCGCTTATGGGGCCGCCAAAGCCGCCATCGACAACTTTACGCAGTGGATGGCCGTCTACATGGCGAAGGAATACAGCCCGAACATTCGCGTCAACGCCATCGCGCCCGGTTTCTTTATCACCACCCAGAACGTGCGCATCGTCACCAATGAGGATGGGTCGTTTACACCGCGCGGTCAGCTCATCGTGGATAACACCCCGATGGGCCGTTTTGGGAAGCCGGAAGAACTGGTCGGCACCCTGCTGTGGCTGGTGTCGGATGGAGCGAAGTTTGTCACTGGCACGATCATCCCGGTGGACGGCGGTTTCAGCGCCTTCGCGGGGGTGTGATGATCCGCACCATCACGCGGGTCATGCTTGAGGACTTCATCGCGCAGGCGGCGGAATCCCCGCGCAAGCGGACCATCTACCGCCTGCACGAGCATGAAGAACCGGTTCAGCGCATGGTCAATGCGCTCCTGCCGGGCACCTATACCCCGCCGCACAAGCATGAAAATCCCGACAAGGTGGAATTGTTCTCGATCCTGGTCGGGAAGCTGGCGGTCCTGCAATTCGATGAAGGCGGTGTCGTTCAGGAGGTTTACGTGCTGGACGCCAGCGGACCGATGCGCATCGCGGACATCGCGCCGCGCACCTATCACGCGCTGGTCGTACTCGAACCGTCCGCCGCACTGGAAATTATCCAGGGACCGTATGAGGCGGCCACCCACAAGCAGTTCGCGCCCTGGGCACCGGCAGAAGAATCGCCGGAGGCACCCGCTTATCTCCAGCATCTGGAACAGCTTGTACAGACTCACCTGAAAGGATAATCGCATGTTGTATCCGCAGGCGAACGCCTACCGCCAAATGATCGACCTGTCCGGCTTCTGGGAATTCCGCACCGACCCGGATGCCGCCGGGGACTTCGGCATCGGCTTCGATCAGGGCCAGCCGATTGCGGTCCCGGCCAGTTGGAACGACCAGCTCACGGGCCTGCGCGATTACCTGGGAGTCGCCTGGTATCAAACCCATTTCAATCTGCCCTGGGGCTGGAACGATCAACGGGTGTTTGCCCGTTTCGGCTCCGTGAACTATCTGGCGGATGTCTGGCTGAACGGGACTCACCTGGGCCAGCACGAAGGCGGCCACCTTCCGTTCGACATCGAACTCACGACGCACCTCAAGGAGCATGGCAATCGGCTGGTCGTGCGCGTCGATGGCGAACTCGCGCCGGACCGGGTACCCCCCGGCAACATTCCTCCCGATCCGCGCAGCCCATTCGCCGGGTTCATGCGCAACTACCCGGCCAATGCCTTCGACTTTTTCCCCTACTGCGGCATCCAGCGACCGGTCCTCCTCTACACGCTCCCGCCGCAGGCCATCGAGGATGTGATTGTCACCACCGGCATCGACGGTACGACCGGCGTGGTTCGCGTCCAGGTCGAGCGGCCAGCCGGGACTCCGGTGCGGGTTTCATTGCACGGGCATGGCATCGCCATCCGCCAGACGTTCGACGAACGGGATGCCGTACTGACCGTACCCCAGGCGGCCCTATGGTCGCCCGCCGCGCCCAATCTGTATGACCTCACCGTCGATCTGATGGACGGGGATGCGCCGGTTGACCGCTGTACCCTGAAGGTCGGCATCCGCACCATCGAGGTTGATGGCGACCAACTGCTGCTCAACGGCCAGCCGGTCAAACTCACGGGCTTCGGACGGCACGAGGACTTCCCGGTGACCGGGCGCGGCTACGTCCCGGCGGTCATCGTCAAAGACTATGAATTGATGAAGTGGGTCGGCGCGAATTCGTTCCGCACCACGCATTATCCCTATTCCGAGCAGATGATGGATCTGGCCGACCGACTCGGATTCCTGGTCATCGACGAGACCCAGGCCGTCGGTCTGTATTTCGCCGAACAGGGCTTGGACAGGCGGCGTGAACTCTGCCACCAGTACACCCGTGAGTTGATCGCCCGCGACAAGAATCATCCCAGCGTCATCATGTGGAGCCTCGCCAACGAGCCGTTCAACAATGACCCCAAAGCCGGGCCGTTCTTCCGCGAATTATACGATCTGGCGAAGCGGCTCGACCCCACCCGCCCGGTGACGGTCGTGAACGTGGGCATGATTTCTGGCCCGGACGAACCGACGTTCGAGTTTGTCGATGTACTGTGTATGAACCGCTATTACGGCTGGTACTCCGAGGCCGGGCGAATCGAAGCCGGGGTTGAGGCACTGGAGGCGGAACTGGATGCCACCCACGCGAAATTTGGCAAACCGATCCTCGTCACCGAATTTGGGGCGGATACGCTCCCCGGCTGGCACGCCGAACCGTCGGAGATGTTCAGCGAGGAGTACCAGGCCGAATTTCTGACGGCCTATATCGAATTGATGAACCGCAAGCCGTATATCGCCGGACAGCATGTGTGGAATCTGTGCGACTTCAAAACCTCGCAGGCCGTCTTCCGCACCGCCGCAATGAACTTTAAAGGCGTCTTCACCCGCGATCGCCGTCCGAAGCTGGCCGCGCACCGGCTGCGCGCACTATGGCACGGGAATGCGGATGGCTGACATTCGCGCCGCAGCGGCGCACGACCTGCCTG
>JAIOHO010001080.1 GCA_019912905.1 Anaerolineae bacterium | reverse complement strand
CAGTTGCAGAAAAACGCCGCTCTCGCCGCTGCCGAGCAACTGGGATTGACGGTTCTCGATGTCATTGATGTGACTTCCGAGCTGCCAACCTACAAAAGCGAAATGGAAAAAGTCAAGAACCTCAATCCCGATGCGATCATTGTTTTCACCACCGCGGTCGATGGCGGCATCATCGTAAAGAATGCGACCGATGCGGGTCTGTCTTCGATGATTATCGGTACCTCAGAATGGCAGGGCGAAGAATTCCTCGCAACGGCGACATTCGACGCCATCAAGCAGCAAAAGGCGGTCTGGATTGTGGCGTTTACCCACGCAAACAATCCGGCCTGGAACTACTATGAGCGTCTCTGGAACAACTCTGAGTATGCTGACCTGGCATCCGCCGCGAATTCCTACAACCTTCAGTATTATGACCTTCTCAATGTGACGGCTCTGGCTATCGAAGCAGCCGGAACAACCGATGCCAGTGTGTGGGTGGACTATGTTCCGATGGTTGCGGAAGGACCCGGAACGACTGTCTATACCTACGAGGCTGGCATTGAAGCCCTGAGAAATGGCGAAGATATCGACTATAGCGGTATTTCCGGCGAGATGGACTATACCAACACTGGCGTGGTTTCTGGCCTCTTCGGGATATTCGAGTGGACAGATTCTGGCAGCCTAGAATTAGTAAACGTGTTGAATGAGCGTCAAGTCGTGGATCTGGACCAGTAAGATCAGGTGTTTGGAGGTCCGGTTGCACATCGGCCCCTTGACCTGGGGTAATACAAGAAACCTTCGCCACAAAGAAAAGGTGGCGTTTGACCGAGGTTAGGCCATGCCTAGAATAAACCTTAGCTTCATGACCAAAATATCCCTGATGGCGGTTGTCCTCATTGTGCTGACCGCAAGCACGATTGGGGCCGCGACCTTTACGAGAGCGCGGAGCCTTTTGGTCAACAATCAACTTCAGGAGCTCGGATCCCATGTGGAGGTCAATAGTGTCCGCCTGGTGGCTGGCATTGATGCCCTGCGACATGATGCGGTTTTCCTTTCCAAAGTCCCGGCGGTACAGGGTATCCGCCGGGCAATCGAAGCCGGGGGCGTCGATCCAGTCGATCTGACCACCGATGCCCTCTGGCGCACGCAGCTCATGAGCATATTCTCCGAAATGCTGGCATCCAAATCGCACTACGTCACACTGCAATAC
>JAIOHO010001079.1 GCA_019912905.1 Anaerolineae bacterium | reverse complement strand
GTCGGGCAGGATGCGGGCCGCCGCCCACAGGTTGATGAGCGGGACTTCGTATTCGGCGGCGATTTCCGTCAGCCGCAGATTAAAGTTGATGGCCTGCCACCAGAGGTCGTCATCGGGATGGACGCTGAAGGTGGACAGCACCGGAATCACGCCCTTGTCGAGAGATTCTTCCACAATCTGGCGAATCTGAACGGCATATTCCGCATCGGTCATGTGGCGGACATCATTTGGGCCGAACATAATCATGGCGATGCTCGGCTGTTTTAAACGATATTCGCAGGCCAGGGGCGTCTCGCCGGGTTCGCAGCGTTCTTTGTCCGCCCAGAGTGGATCGAAGACCACATAGGTGGTCATACCGATGCGCGAAGCGACGCTGCCGGATGCCGCCGAAGGGCCGAAGTAATGAATCGTATCTTCCAGAAAATCGTAGGGGCCGAGGTCCTCATCGCCGCGGCTCATGGGATTCAGGTAAAGTAGGTTGGCACTGACGCTGTCACCGACTTTGGTCACGACATTGGGGTGATTCCCGAGGGCCTGCCCGTAGCGATAAACCCCCTCCATCGTCCGGCTGACAGTCGAAATCACCGGGACCGCATATAACTTCGCGGTCGATCCGTAGTCGGCATTGGCGGGGTCGGCATCGGCAATCGTCGCGTTGACCGGGATTTGGCTGAGGTAGAAATTGTGATCGTAATTCAGGTAACCAGTGGGAACCCAACCGTCCAGGACCACGACGTTCGCCTCGGTGGTGCGGGTCACATGAACCCAGTTGCCGACGCGGTTGCGCTCTACAATGTTGACCGGCACGCCGGGGTTCAGCGAGGCCGAATCGACAAAAGTCTCGCTGGGGCCGTGATGCACGAGGACCTTCTGATAGGCGGTGGTTTGTGGCGCGTTGAGCGCAGTGACCAGCAGCGCCAGCGTGGGCAGCATGGTACGGATAAACATGGATCAGGCTTAACCTTGACTATCCGTTCAGGATGCCTCGCCGCAGACCCGCCAGGCTCCATCTTCCTGTTCGACACGGTAGCGGCCCAGAGGGAATTCGCGCTGCTCCCCCTGGTAGGCGACGGTTATTCTACCCTGACACTGCACGATCTGATAGCCCTCATTACTTTCCACGACCTGACACTGCATGTTCTCAAGCCGCGCGCTTGTGCCCTGAAACGAGGCGGCTGTCGTCAGCGCATGGGTTTCCCAGGCGGTGCAGGAAAGCTCGGAAAGCCGGTCGCGCTGATTGCCCACCACCGCCCGAAAATAGGTCTCGACCACCTGCGCGGCGTCGGCATGTGCGGCGCAGGCCGCTAGCCACAGGGCGCATAGACCCAGCAAAAATCCTGGTTTCATGCTCATGCCCTGTCTAGCCGACACTGCGGCGGATCGTGTCGAGCATCTGGAGCGTAAGCAAATCCCGCAGCGAAAGCCCCCATTGGCGTTCATCCTGGTCGAAGACGAGCCGACCGCTGTCTTTTTGCGACAGGTGGAACTTGTCCGGTCCAACCCCTTGATCGGGCAGGGCCAGCGCGGGATCGCGCAGTTCGATGAGCGGCATCTGTTCGCGGGAGGCAATGCGGCGGATGATGTCATTGAAGACGACGGATTCATTCCAGTGGAAATCCTGGCGATTGGGGAAGGTCGTCAGGATGGGGATGACGCCGTGATTGAGGGTATCCTGCACGATGGTGTTCATGTAACTTTCGTATTCCTCGGCGCTGTAAAGTTGCATGTCTACCGACCCCAGCATGATGATGGCAATCGTTGGGCGGTTCAGGCGGTATTCACAATCCAGGGGGGATTCATTCGGGGCGCAGGCTCCCGGGTCAGCCCAGATTGAGGATAAGACCGCTGCTGCATTGAAGGCGCTGGATGCGGCCATGCTCGTGCGGCCCCACGAACTGCGGTAATGATCGATGGTGGGCTGGAGATAGTCATACGACCCCAGCTCATAGCTGCCGGATGCAAAGGACGCCAGGAAGGGTTGATTGGCCGTGATGCTGTCACCCACTTTCGAAAATGCCGCGGCGTTGTTGCCGCTCTGGATGCCCTGGCGATAAATCTGGATAGCGCGCTGGCTGATGCGTCCGGTCAGGGGCGGTGCATCGCCAATCGGCGGCACGCTGATGACCAGCGGCGGTGGGGTAGGGGTGTCGATCCAGCGAACGACGAGATTGGCAGGATCGATACGGACTTCGACGAGATTGGCATAGACCCAGCCGGAGCGCCCATCAAAGGTCTGCACCTCCAGCCACAGCGAATTGGCCGTTCGCCCGGTCAGGATGAGTTCGGTGTCAGTTTCGAGGAGTGCCAGCGCCGGGGTGAAGCGGACGCTGGGGCCGCTGCGCAGATTGACGCCTTTTTCGCCGGCGACGCGCGCATCTCCCATCGGTGTCGGAGTCGCCGTCACGGTGGGGGTCGGGGTCACTGTGGGCGTATCCGTTTGAGTTGCGGTGTGGGTTTGCGTCGGTGTCCACGTCGATGTTGGGATGCGAGTCGGCGTATCGGTTGGGGTCCAGGTCGCGGGCAACATCGGGTTTTGCACAGTGGGCGATTCGATGGTCGGCGTCAGAGAGGGCAAGACCGCCAGGGTCGGCAGCAGAGCGATCGTGGGCTGTGACTGGCAGGCACCGAGGATGAAGGCCAGGATGCTCAGAACGAATATGGTTCTGTATCGCTGCATTTGGGGAATCACTGGCGTAACCTAACAATATGTTCTATTTTAGGATGGGACGCCAAAAAGGTAAAACAGGTCTTTGGTCCTTTGGGGATAATCCTGCACGTTCGCTTGAAATTCAACCGCCGCTGGTTTCTGACCCTGCTGCTGGCGCTGGCAGGATGCGGCCAGCCTGTCCCCTCGCGTCCGACCCTGACTGCATCCCCCAATCCCACTAATGTATCATCCATGGCGATCTCGATTCGGGTGCAGCCGACGCGCGCCGCCACGATTGGATCGCCACCCCGCACGCCCGTGCCTCCAACGCCGCCATTGGAGTTTCTGCCGCCTGAGGTGACCGCCATTCCCGTTCGAACCAGTGAGGCAGTTCCGGCTAACAATCTTCGTGTAGTCAAGAACAAGCACAACCTGCCGCTTCAATCATCCGCTGCCAATTCAGAGCAGGATATAGACCCCACCATAACAAGCGTTCTATCTGGTATTACGCCGCATGCCCATATCATCTTTCAGCGCGGGCAGCGGCTTGGCAACCGAGCAAATGTCTTCTCCAAAGTGGGCGACAGCCTGACCGTCGCAACCTATGTGCTCTATCCAATCGGGTGGGGTGGGTATCAGCTGCACGAATACGAGCGGCTTGCCCCAGTGATCACCTATTTTTCCGCCGCAGATGCGCGTGATGGAAACTCATTCTTAAATATTTCTCTGGCCGCCGATAATGGTTGGACAAGCGAGAGTCTCCTGAATCCAGCCCTGACAAACGTGGAATGGTGTTTACCAGGAGAATCTCCCTTGCACTGCGAGTTCCGGGTCGTTCGACCTGCCACCGCGTTGATCCTCATCGGCACCAATGATGTCGCTGAGCTTTCGATCGATTCTTTTGAGAGCAACCTGCGGCGGATCATTGACTTATCCGCCACAATGGGTGTGATTCCAGTCGTGAGCACATTGCCCAATCGGGAAGGTTTTGAGGCGGAGATCGAGCAGTTTAATGCCGTTATTCGGGACGTGACACGGGAGTTTGGCATCCCACTGTGGGATTATGGTGACGCGATGAGCGGGCTGCCGAATGGTGGACTTTCGCTTGACGGTGTCCATCCTTCGTGGCCGCCGGACGGCTTCGATTCAGCAGCCGATTTCAGCGAGGTGAACCTTCAATACGGATATACCCTGCGCAATCTGACCGCCCTTGAAGTGCTGGATACGATCTGGAAGCAGGTGCTTCTCGATTGATGAATCGTGTAGTCATTAGAAAACAAACACAACACGGTCGAGTGACCACCACAGGAGCGACCCGCGCAATTCACGGACAACTCGCGGCAATTCACGAGTCGCTCCTGTCTTCACTCACTTTGTTACGTTGAGCCAACCGCCATCAATGTAATAGGTCGAGCCGACGCAGTAGCTGGAACGCGGCGAGCATAAAAACACAAACAGATTCGCAATTTCTTCCGGCGAAGCGAACCGGCCAATGGGAGCATTGTCTTTGGCTATCTTATCGAGATACTGCTCCCAGGTGGTATCCGTATCCGCCGTCAGGAGTTTAGCGGTCTTCTGCCAATCCGGTGTCATCACCAGACCCGGATTGATCGCATTCACCCGAATATTGTCTTTGATCAGTTCGTTCGCCAGGCACTTGGAGAACATCACCAGCGCCGCCTTGGTCACATTATAAATTGGCTCATAATAAAGCGGCTGTGTGGCACAGATCGAGGCATTATTGAGGATGATGCCGCCACCGTGCTGGCGCATGGAGGGTACCACGGCCCGCGACAAGCGAACGGCAGCCATCAGATGCAGATCCCAATAATACTGCCAGCGGTCGTCGGATGCCTCCATCACCGTTTCTTCACTGCCGGTGCCCGCATTGTTGATCAGGATGTCCACGCCGCCAAAAGTCTGCACGACCTCTGTAACGAACGAATCAAGTGCGCTGGTGTCAGTGACATCCGCCGCAAAGCCCAGCGTGCGAACCCCATATTTCGCCGCAATCTCCTCCGCGCGCTGCTGTGCCCGCTCCCCATTGCGCGCGCACAGCGCCACCTGCACGCCCTCTGCCGCCAGCCCTTCAGCCACCGCCAGCCCGATGCCGATGCTGCCGCCCGTGATGACGGCTACCTTATCCCTGAGTTGAAGATCCATACTGACATCCCCTTCGATTCAAACAAACCCAATCCACCCCTGATTATGCCGAATCGAGGCCGCACTTCAAACTACCACTTCCATTCGATACAATGCAGGCTGAATCCAAATCCAGCGAGTAACCTTGCCCAATGAATCTCCCATCCATACCGCCGCCTGACAGGGAAGCCCAGAACACAGCCCGACTGCGGCAGCACACCCGCGTCAAACCAGTGGGCGCACTGGGCGATCTGGAAGACCTTTCGATCCGGCTGGCAGGTATGACCGGCAGGATCGACTGGCTGCCTCTGCGCCGCGCGGTGGTGGTGTGTGCCGCAGATCATGGGGTAACTGCACAGGGCGTAAGCACGGTTCCTTCCGCGATCACAGCCTATATGGTTCGCCAGTTCCTGAACGGCACGGCGGCGGTCAGCGTGCTTGCTCGGCAGATGAACGCTCACCTGCTGGTCGTGGATGCGGGTGTCGCGGGTGAACTGGAAGATCATCCCCAGTTGATTCGTGCCCGCATCGCGCCGGGTACAGCGGATTTCAGCCTGGGTCCGGCGATGACGGCTGCTCAGGCTGATCGAGCCGTTCAGTTGGGACTCGACGTGGCGGATCGAATCATCCCACCTGGATTGGACCTGCTCGCAGTCGGTGAGATGGGAATTGGCAACACGACCGCGGCCAGTGCCATTATCGCTGCGATCACCGGGCATACACCCAATCAGGTCACAGGCCGAGGCACGGGACTCGATGACGTGCGCCTCAACCACAAAATCCATGTCATCGAGCAGGCACTTCAGGTGAATGCACCCGCGAACGACCAGACCCTGGCGAAAGTTGGCGGCTTCGAGATAGGCGCAATGGCCGGCCTGATGCTCGGTGCTGCTTCTCGGCGCATCCCCGTGGTGCTCGACGGCCTGATTTGCACTGCCGCAGCCCTGATCGCCCATCAAATGGAGCCTGCTGTCCAGAATTACCTGATTGCCGGGCACCTGAGCGCCGAACCAGGACACCGCATCGCTCTGGATTACCTGGGCCTTCGTCCGATTTTGCAACTGAATATGCGCCTCGGCGAAGGCACGGGCGCGCTCCTCGCCATGCCGATCCTCGAAGCCGCCATGCGCACCCTGCAAGAAATGGCCGAATTAACCCCATGATTGCCGATTTTCGGGTCGCCCTGGCCTTCCTTACGGTGGTGCCGGTCGGCGCGCCCGATTCGGAGTCACCGGGCCGGGCCTTTGCCTACTTTCCGCTGGTCGGCCTGATGATCGGGCTGGTTCTGGCCCTCACCACCGCGTTGCTGAGTCCGGTGTTCTCGCGCGAACTGACCGCGTTCTGCACGCTGCTCATCTGGGTGCTTTTGACCGGCGGGCTGCATCTGGACGGTTTTGGTGATGCATGTGATGGGCTGCTGGCGGCGGTGGAACCGGCCCGGCGGCTGGAGATTATGAAGGACTCGCGGGCCGGTTCATGGGCGGTAATCGGCCTGGTCCTGCTGCTGCTCGGCAAATGGCTGGCCCTGCAAGCGGCAAGTCCGGCTGCGTTGATCCTGGCACCGGTGATGGGGCGGTGGGTCATGGTGATTGCCGCCCAGGGTTTCCCTTACGTGCGCACGTCCGGGTTAGGCGCTTATTTTCGTCAGGGCCTGACTTATAGACAGGTGATTGCGGCGACCGCCCAGATTATGGTTGTGACCCTTGTCTGCGCTGCGATCCGCGATGTGCGCCTGGCACTCCTGATTCTGATTCCGCCTATCCTCGCCTTGATCCTCGGACGCTGGGCCGTGCGGCGTCTGGGCGGCGGCCTGACCGGGGATGTTTACGGCGCATTATGCGAAACCACCGAATGGCTTATCCTTCTCGCAGCGAGCGTGCTGAGATGACCAGACAACTCATCTTTGTCCTGGGTGGGGCACGCAGCGGCAAGAGCTTTTATGCCGAGCAGTGGGCACGGGCGCACGGCCAGCAGGTGCTGTTTGTGGCTACTGCCGAGGCGCTCGATGGCGACATGCGCGACCGCATCCAGCGCCACCGTGACCAGCGACCAGCTCACTGGCAGACCCTGGAAGCGCCGCTCGATACCGCCCGCGCCATCGCAAACCAGCTCATGCAGCATGACTATGACCTGATCGTGCTGGACTGCCTGACCCTGTTGGCTTCTAACCTGCTGCTGACCCTGCCGGAGGACTGCTCCCAGGATCAGGCCAACACTGCGATCCTCACAGAAGTGGATGCTCTGCTTGACACTTATGCGCGCTTTGAGACCTCGTGGCTCGTGATCAGCAATGAAGTCGGAATGGGCGTGGTTCCACCCAGCCGATTGGGACGTGTATATCGCGATGCCCTGGGGCGCGCCAATCAGCGTATTGCCCAGGCTGCGGATGACGTGCAGCTCCTGGTCGCCGGGCTGCCCTGGTCGCTCAAGGCGGCGCGCTAACCGCTTTCTGCGCTCCGTGATGGCAGGTCAATCCAACCGCCGTCGTGCGATAGGCTGAGTGCCCAATAATGCCTGCGGAGTTTTTGTGTTAATTTGCACTTGCCGGAATCTGATGTGGGGTTAAACTCTACCCCATGCAGTTTATATGGAAAAACACACCCAGAGGAAGAACAATGATTCGAAAATTGTCCCTGCTCTTGCTGATTGGGGTGCTGCTCGCACTGATGACCGTGCCTCTCGCAGCGCAAGATGACGAATTTGTATTTGGCGTGGTGCTGGTTGGACCCAAAGATGATCATGGTTGGAGCCAGGCACACTATGAAGGTGGGCAGTATGCCGAAGAACACCTGCCCGGCGCAACGATGCTGCTGTTCGAAAGTCTGAACGAGGCCGATTCGCCGGAAGCGACGCTGCTCGATGTGGTCACGGAAATGGTGGACGCCGGCGCCAAGCTGATTTTCACAACCTCGGCCTCCTTCGAACAGGATACCGATGCCGTCGCCGCTGCCTTCCCCGATGTTGTGTTCATCAACATCACCGGCAGCAATGCGCTTGAGGAAAGTCCGCTGCCGAACGTGGGGAATTTCAACGGCCTGATGGAAGCGCCGAAGGCCATGGCCGGCTGCGCGGCTGCGCTGACGACGGAAACAGGCAAGATCGGTTATCTTGGCGCGCTCATCGACCCTGAGACTCGCCGACTGGCCGCATCCGCTTACCTGGGTGCTCGTTACTGCTACGAGAATTACCGGGGTATGAGTGCCGCTGATCTTGAGTACACCGTGACCTGGATCGGGTTCTGGTTTAATAT
>JAIOHO010001078.1 GCA_019912905.1 Anaerolineae bacterium | reverse complement strand
TCATACAGCAGGTCCACAATCAGCTTCAGTTCGTGCAGGCATTCGAAGTACGCGATTTCCGGCTGATAACCTGCTTTGACCAGGGTCTCGAACGCCGCACGGATCAGCGCCGTGACACCGCCGCACAGGATCACCTGCTCGCCGAACAGATCGGTTTCGGTCTCTTCCTTAAAGGTCGTTTCGATTACCCCAGCGCGGGTGCAGCCAATCGCTTTGGCATAGGCCAGCGCCAGGGCTTTGGCGCTGCCAGTCGCATCCTGCTGGACTGCAACCAGCCCCGGCGTGCCCGCACCTTCGGTGAAGACCTCGCGGACCCGGTGGCCCGGTGCCTTGGGTGCAACCATCGTCACATCAATCGAGGCCGGCGGTTTGATCTGGCCGAAGTGAATATTGAACCCATGCGCGAACATCAACATGCTGCCGGGCTTCAGGTTCGGCTCGATCGACTCATGGTAGACATCCGCTTGCTTGGTATCGGGAATGACGATCATAATCACGTCCGCAGCTTTGGTTGCATCAGACACAGACATCACCTTGAGGCCCTCGGCCTCGGCCTTCGCGCGGCTCTTGCTGCCTTCGTGTAAGCCGATCACCACGTCCATGCCGCTGTCGCGGGCATTCAGCGCGTGGGCGTGACCCTGGCTGCCATAGCCGATCACCGCAATGGTCTTGCCCTTCAGCAGGTTCAGATCCGCATCTTTGTCGTAGTACAGTGTCGCCATGTTTATTTCTCCATGATTTGGGGGCGCTTACGGCAAGCGCCCACCCTTCGCAATTGTTACACGCTGAAGCGCTGATAACCGTTCGTCGTAGGTTTGGCCTTGGTCGGCGGTTCGTATTCCGAGTCCTGAATGCGGATGCCCCGGCCCATCGCCACAACACCAGTTCGCACCATCTCGACAATACCGATCGGGCGCAGCTCCTCGATGAGATTTTCGACGATGTCTTCCTGAGATGCAATCTCGACTATCGCAACCTCGGGGCCAATATCGACGATGCGGGCCGGATAGCGGTCGCACAATTCGGTCACATGATTGCGCGATTCGGGACTATCCGTGCGCACTTTGATGAGCGCCAGGTCGCGGCTGACATGCGGTTGAGTGGAAATCACCCGCACCTCGATGACGTTGACCAGCTTGAGCAGGTTGGCCGCAATCAGGTTGGGATTGGCCTGCGTTGAATCGACCACAATCGTCATGCGGGACACATGAGGCCGGTGCGTGCGCCCGACGGTCAGGCTGTCGATGTTAAAATTGCGCCGCCGGAACAGGCTGGCGATCCGGTTCAGGACGCCGGGTTTGTTCTCGACCAGAGCCACCAGCGTATGTTTCTGGTGTTCTTCCGTCTGGACTGGAGTCAGGACTTGATCGGTCATTTCTGGATCACCTCGCCCGGCTTGGGACGCCGGATCATGTTGTGCAGGTCCGCACCTGCCGGGACCATCGGGTAGACAATATCTTCTTTTTCAATCGCATATTCGACCAGCGCCGGGCCTTTCACGCTGCGGGCAAAGGCCACCGATTCTTCGATCTGATTACGATGGGTGACACGCATCGCCGGGATGCCAAACGCTTCGGACAGCTTACAGAAATCCGGGTTGAACATGGGTGTGGCGTGATAGCGTTCTTCATAGAAGAATTCCTGCCACTGACGCACCATCCCCAGAAAGCCGTTGTTCAGAATGGCGATATTCACATCGACATTTTCCTGCGCCGCCGTCGCCATCTCAGCCATCGTCATCTGGAAGCCGCCGTCGCCCACAATCGCCCAGACTTCTTCATTCGGCCTGCCGAATTTTGCGCCAATCGCCGCGGGCAGGCCAAAGCCCATCGTGCCCAGTCCGCCGCTGGTAATCATGGTCGCTGGACGCTGGTGGGGGTAATACTGAGCTTCCAGCATCTGGTGCTGACCGACGTCGGTCACGGTGATGGCTTCGCCATTGGTAAAGCGCCACAAGTCATTGATGACCTGCGCGCCCAGGAGGTGTTCGCCAGTGTTGTGATGCAGAATGTCGCGTTCGTCGGCGTCTTCCTGCCAGTCACGGATGCGCGCGATCCAGTCAGGATGCTGCTGCACCTCGACTCTCGGCAGCAGTTGCGCCAGCACGGTCCGCACATCTCCAGAGATGCCCAAATCCACTTTGACATTCTTGTTGATTTCGGACGGGTCAATGTCGATGTGAATCTTGTGCGCGCCGGGGGCATAGGTCTTCAGATTGCCGGTCACACGATCATCGAAGCGCATGCCCAGAGCGATCAACAGGTCGGACTCCTGAATCGCATAATTGCAGGCCGCCGCGCCGTGCATCCCCATCATGCCCAGCACCATCGGGTGATTTTCCGGCATCGCGCCTTTGCCCAGCAGAGTCAGCGCCACCGGTATTCCAGCCTTCTCGGAAAGCTCCCGCAGCTCGTTGGTCGCACGGCCCATCATAATGCCGTGTCCGGCCAGGATGATGGGGCGCTGCGCATGTTTGATCATTTCGATCGCCGCCGCGACCTGATCCTCCGCAGCCTGCTCTGCGGGCCGGTAACCCGGCAGGCGGATGCCGTTTTCAGGATACACGAATTCGATTTTTTCGTTCTGGACATCCTTGGGCACGTCCACCAGCACCGGACCGGGCCGCCCAGTCCGCGCGATGTAAAACGCTTCCTGAATGACGTAGGCCAGTTCCTCGACGTCAGACACCAGGTAATTATGTTTGGTAACGGGCAGCGTAACCCCGGTCACGTCGGTTTCCTGAAAGGCGTCCGAACCGATTGCTCCACGCGCAACCTGCCCGGTAATGGCGACGATCGGTGACGAGTCCATCATCGCCGTTGCCAGCCCAGTGACCAGGTTAGTCGCCCCAGGGCCGCTGGTGGCAATCGCCACACCGACCCGGCCCGTCGCCCGTGCATAACCATCCGCCATATGCGATGCACCCTGTTCATGGCGCACCAGTACGTGATGGATTTGCGGGTAGCGGGTCATGGCGTCGTAAGTCGGCAAAATCGCGCCGCCAGGATAACCGAACATCACCTCCACGCCCTCGCGGAGCAGACATTCCATGATGATTTCAGCGCCGGTAAGTTCCATAAGCTCTAGCTTCCCTTCTCAATCCCCACTCGTAGGTTCGGTTTGTCTGACTGTGGTTAACCAGCCATAGACGTCCGGTTTCTGGCCGGACGTAATGGCAAAAAACTCATCCTGAACGACTTTCGTGATCGGGCCGCGCCCACCGGCACCAATGGGCATCCGGTCCACAGACCGCACGGGCGTAACCTCGGCGGCAGTTCCTGTGAAGAAGATTTCATCGGCGATGTAGAGCATATCGCGGCTGATCGGCTCGGTTCGAATGGTATACCCCTTGTCCCGCAGGATCGTCAGCGCACAGTCGCGGGTAATGCCCAGCAAAATGCTCGACGCCGCGCCGGGCGTATAGACCACGTCGTTAATCATCACAAATACGTTCTCGCCCGCCCCTTCACTGACATAGCCATATACATCCAGCGCCAGGCCTTCATTGAAGCCATTGTCGTGGGCTTCCATGCTGATAAACTGGCTGTTCACATACTGGCCGCCGATTTTGGCGAGTGAAGCGCCCGTATCCGGTGCCAGACGCCGCCACGAACTGATCTGGACATCGACGCCCTGTTCCAGCGCCTCCTGTCCCAGATAAGCCCCCCATTCCATCGTCATGATCATGGCATTCACCGGATTCTTGCGCCCTTCGAGGCCCAGCGGCCCGGCACCACGAAACACCAGTGGACGAATGTAGCAGGATTCGTGCCCATTTCGGGCGATGAGTTCAACCATTGCGTGATTGATGTCCCCTTCGCTGAACGGCATCTCGATGCGCGCCATGCGAGCCGAATGTGCCAGCCGCCGGGTATGATCGCGCATACGGAAGACTGCCGGTCCCTGTGGCGTGCTGTACGCCCGTATTCCTTCGAATACGCTTGACCCATAATGCAGCGCGTGGGTGGTAACGTGTACGGTCGCATCCTCCCACTTGACGAAATTGCCATCCATCCAGATCCATTCAGCAGGCATCATTCTCTCTCCCAGAACTAAAAAATTAGCGCGCTTCCCGGGTCAATGTGTGGTGGGAAGCGCGCGGCTTAAGAAGGAAATGTTTGCAGCCAAAGCGAGAAGCTGCCTGACGGTGGGCAGCCCAGGTCTGTGTGCGCATCGGGTTGGTGCTACGGATGAAATGTTTCATGATCTCCACTCGTCAAAATAAAAAGCCCCCTGGCTTGGGGGCTTTTTTTGTTCCATGCACTTATAGACGATTGCCACCCAAGCCGTTATAACCCGCCAATAATAAGGACGAGTACGCTGACTACAAGGATGAGGCTAAGGACGGCAAACTGCTTCAGGGTCATTGGTGACAACATTTTCAAATCAAGATATGTAAAGCGTAACCAGCAATGACCAAAGTGTCAAGGAATTCTTGAGGCGGCTGGACAAAATTCATATAGTTTGTCTGCGAATCCTTGTGGCACCTGCACAAATGTCAGACCGCGCGGCCTTGCATCCAATCCCTGGCCGCTTCGATTTGCGCCTGCACTGCCTGGGGTGCAGTCCCCCCGGGTGCGGCGCGGCGGGCCACGGACTGGTCAAAGTCAAACACACCACTCACGTCTGCATCGAAAAGGTCCGAGAGTTCGCGCAGCGAATCCAGCGGAACCTGCGACAATCGGAGTTTCTGAGACGCTGCCAGGCGAACCACCCCACCGACGATATGATGCGCCTGTCGGAACGGCAGGCCCTTATGGACCAGATAATCCGCCAGATCGGTCGCCAGCATTTCCTCATCCAGCGCCGCACGCATCCGGTCAGGGTTGACCTGCAAGGTTTGCATGATCGCAGTGACGACCGGCAGCAGTTTGTTCAGGGTATCGACCGCATCGAACAGGGATTCTTTGTCTTCCTGCAAATCCTTGTTATAGGTGCTGGGCAGCCCTTTCAGCGTGGTCAGCAGGCCCGTCAGGTGCCCAATCAGGCGGCCAGCTTTGCCGCGCGCCAGCTCCATTGGATCGGCATTGCGCTTCTGCGGCATCAGGCTGGAGCCAGTGCTGTAGCGGTCGTTGAGCGTGATATAGCCGAACAGTGGATTGCTGTAGATTACGACATCCTCTGCCAGGCGGCTGAGATGCGTGTTGGTGAGCGCCAGCGCAAATAGGGTCTCGACCACAAAATCCCGATCGCTGACCGCATCCAGGCTGTTATGACTATACGAATTAAAACCGAGCGCATCCACCAGCATCTGGCGATCAATAGCCAGGGGCGTCCCCGCCAACGCGCCGGACCCCAGGGGCAGCACTGCGGTGCGCTGGCGTGCGCCGGCCAGCCGCTCCCGATCACGAGCCAGCATCCAGAAAAAACTCATCAGCCAGTGGGCCAGCGTGATCGGCTGTGCGGGTTGCAGATGCGTATATCCCGGCATCACGGTGTGGATGTGCCCGACAGCCTGATCGACCAGCACCCCTTGCAGCAGGCTGATGCGTTCGTCAAGTTCATCAATCGCGCGCATTACCCACAGCCGGAAATCGGTGGCAATCTGATCGTTGCGGCTGCGTACGGTGTGCAGCTTGCCCCCGGCGGCCCCGACCAGTTCCGTCAGGCGGCGTTCGACTGCCGTGTGAATATCCTCATCCTCCGGCACAAGCACGAACGTGCCGCTCTCCCATTCCGCTAGCACGGTCTCCAGGCCGCTGA
>JAIOHO010001077.1 GCA_019912905.1 Anaerolineae bacterium | reverse complement strand
ATCATCAACGAGGGCGATTATACGCTCAACGTGCAGTCGCTCAAATTTGTGCGCGGCGTCGATGATAATGTCGATGATTTTTCCGGCGACCGCATCCCGCGCGATATTCTGCCGCCGGACCGCAACTGCTTCCAGATTATCCTCGGCAACGGCACACCCACCATTCCGGCGCAGTGCAGCCCGATCAGCGAGCATCGCCAGGGCCAGGAAACGCTGGTCGATCCCCGGCGCGTCCCCTGGCGCAGCGAAGCGGAGGGCACTGCGCGCATCAAATCCTTCGAAGTCTGGTATCAGGGCAAGATGATCACCCGTTGTGATACGGTCGAACGCGGCGGCAATGACGAGTGCCGCTTCAACTGGCCGGAACTGCCCCCATCCGGCGAGTAACGCCTGCCCGCCTTGCCCCGTTCATCTTCCGACAATCGCCTGCCGGTCGCGCGGCCCCACGCCCTGCCCTCAGCGGCAGAGTCCATTTTGGGCATATAATGACCTTAACACCATCGGATGATTGAGGAGAGTCGGAATGTCTCATGCTGTGGTCATCGGCAGCAGTCTGTCGGGGCTGCTGGCGGCGCGCGTACTCAGTGATTATGTCGATCAGGTCACCGTCCTGGAACGCGATGAACTGCCGGAACAGGCGGAGTATCGCGGCAGTGTCCCCCAGGCCCGGCACCTGCATGTGCTGCTGGCGAAAGGGCGCGAAATCCTGACCCAGTTGTTCCCCCGTTTTGAGGCAGATTTTGCGGCATTAGGGATTGCCACAATCGACATCGGTCTCGATACGAGCGCATTCACGGCAGGCGGCTGGACGAAGCGTGTCCGGGCGGGTGTCCTGAGCAATCCCGTCAGCCGGGTCACGATTGATTGGTATGTCTACAGCCAGCTTCGGCAGCACCCTAACGTGACGTTTCTGTCCCGGCGCGAGGTTCAGCGGCTGGTGACAGACGCGGACAGGCGCATCGTGACCGGGGTGGAAGTCCTGAACCGCGAGGATCAATCGACCCAGACGCTGGCCGCCGATCTGGTCATAGATGCCAGCGGGCGTACCTCGAAAACCCCACAGTGGCTTCAGGACCTGGGCTATGATGCGCCGCCGCGCACGGTGGTGAACAGCTACCTCGGCTACGCCACGCGCTGGTTTCAGATGCCTGCCGGACAAACGTTTGACTGGCATATTCTGCTGATTACCGCCCTGCCGACCAAAGGCAATTTTCGTGGCGGCGCGATCCAGCGCATCGAGGGCGACCGCTGGGTGGTGACGCTGGGTGGGGTGAACAAGACCTATCCGCCCACCGACGATGACGGCTTTCTGGAATTTGCCCGCCAACTGCCCTCGACCGCCATCTACGAGATCATCAAGGATGCGGAACCCATTTCCCCGGTCTATGGCTATCGGCGCACCGAAAATATCTGGAATCATTATGAACGACTGTCGCGCCACCCGGAACACCTGCTGGTGATGGGCGATGCCTACTGCGGCTTTAACCCCATCTACGGCCAGGGTATGAGCGTAGCGGCGATGGAGGCGCAGAAATTAGACGAGTTGCTGCGTCAGTACGGTCCTGCCGGGCTGTCGCCCGCCGTGTTCTATGGGGTGCTGGCGAAGATCATCGCCAACCCCTGGCTGCTGGCGACCGGCGAAGATCTGCGCTATCCGGGGACGGAAGGGGATCGACCGGGCTGGCTGGCACGGATGGCTCAGAAGTATGTCGATCGGGTTATCGCGGTGCTGCCGCTGGACGAAGTTGTGGGCACGGCGTTCATCAAAGTGAACAATCTGATGGAACCTCCGCAGGTTCTTTTTCGTCCTGATATTATCGCCCGCGTGTTGGGGTATACCCTGCGCGGTGTCCGGCAGGATGAGAGCCTGAACGCGCCGGTTCAGCCGATGAAGCCAGCAGTGGGCGATTGAAACGCGAAATTATTCAGGAGATCAACAATGCGTAAATGGATGTGGCTCATTTTGATGGGGGGACTGCTGGTGATACCGATGGCCCAGGCACAGGACGACAGCGAACGCCAGAGCCTGACGATCTACAATCAGGGCACGGCGCTGGTTCAGGACGTGCGGACCTTCGACCTCAGTCAAGGACGCAACACCATCGACTTCACCGACGTCGCCGCCAGCATCGACGCGACGTCGGTCGTCTTTAAGGCGCTGACCAACCCGGACGCCGTGGCTGTGCTGGAGCAGAATTTTGTGTTCGATCTGGTGGGCAGCAGTTCGCTGCTCAGCCGCTACCTGGACGAAACCATCAGTATCACCGTCGATGATGGCACCACCTTCACCGGCCAGCTTCTGAGCGGGCGCGGCGGCGAGATTATTCTGCGCGATGAGGCTGGACAGGTCTTCGTCGTCAGCCTGGGCAAAGTGCGGAATATCCAGTTTCCCAACCTGCCCGACGGCCTCATCACCCGTCCGACACTGCGCTGGCTGCTGGACAGCGGCGTATCCGGCCCGGAACAGGTCGAGCTGACCTACCTGACCGGCGGCATGAACTGGGCGGCAGATTACAACGTGCTGCTGAATGCCGGGAATACCTCGCTCGACCTGAACGGCTGGGTGACCCTGACCAACACCAGCGGGGCCAGCTATCGCGATGCACTGGTTAAGCTGGTGGCGGGCGATGTCAACCGACTGCCCCAGGAGCAGGCCCTGTTCCGCGCCGAATCCGATATGGCGATGGGGGCTATGCCGACAGCCGCACCGCAGGTCGAACAGCGCGAATTTTTCGAATACCAGCTTTACGAAATTGCCCGACCCGTCACGGTTGCGGATAACGAAACCAAGCAGGTCGAGTTCGTCACCGGCACCAACGTGCCGGCGCACACCTTCTACGTTTATAACAGCTTCCCCGGCTTTTACGGTTATTATGGCCCGGTCACCGACCAGGGTTACGGCGTGACCGGCATCACCGATGTGCAGAACTGGCTGGAATTCTCCACCGATGAGGACAACGGCCTGGGTGCGGACCTGCCCGCCGGGAATATCCGTGTCTATCAGGAAGATGTGGACGGCGCTGCCTTGCTGATCGGCGAGAACAGCATCGACCACACGCCCAAAGGTGAAGACGTCAAAATCTTCCTGGGCAACGCCTTTGATCTGGTCGGCGAACGCACCCAGACCAATTTCCAGCTTCTGAGCCGGACGGTGCTCGAAGAAACTTACGAGATCAAACTGCGCAATCGCAAGGATGATCAGGCGGTGGAAATCCGCGTGCCGGAAACCCTGTTCCGTTGGAGCAACTGGGAAATTCTCAATTCGTCCGACGAATACACCAAGACCGATTCGTCGCACATCGAATTCCGCGTTAATGTGGAGCCGGGTGAGGAACGCGTCATCACCTACACCGTGCGCTACAGTTGGCCGGGGTAGAATCATCCCCCATTCGTAATGCGTCGGGGCATGGCACACCGTGCCCCGCTGGACCCCTGAGTTACAGGTGCGCCAGCTTATCGGGGTTGGCGACCGCGCGTACAGTGACGATGCGGTCGCCATCGGTTTCGATATTGAACACGGCGGTGATCCGCCCGTTC
>JAIOHO010001076.1 GCA_019912905.1 Anaerolineae bacterium | reverse complement strand
CTCAAGAGGTGAACACGCTGCCGTTTCACAAGCCGGATTGGGATGATTACCGCCGCCTGCTGGCCGAAGCGGTGCCCGCCCTGGTGAATGGGGCAGCCCTTGCCGAAGTTAAATTCGTGGTGCATACCAGTTTCGCCAGTCTGTACGGCGATACGCACGGCGAATGGGCGGACGAACAGGCTGAAATCGTGACGGACAGCCCCTTGTTCGCCGCGGCGGTGCAGGCAGAAGAGGCGGTGCTGCACGGAGGCGCACCCGGCTGTGTGCTGCGGGCCGGGTTCAATTATGGACCTGACAGTCAGAGCACGATCGCCCTGCGCCATGCGCTCATCAGCCGGGGAACCGTAAACGTAGGCCAGGGGGCGGCAAGCTGGATTCACAGCAGCGACCTCGTTCAGGCGATCTTGCAGGCGGTCGTGCAGCAGCCTGCGGGCGAAATCTTCAATATCGCCGATGATCAACCGACTTCCGCGGCGGAATTTGTGGACGCCTTCGCGGATCGCCTGGGCGTCAGACATCCCAGCAAGACCAACCTGCCCGACAGCCTGCGGCAGGTGCTTGTGCCTGCCGATGAACGCGCCCTGCTGGACGCCTCGGTGAAAGTCAGCACGGCCAAGGCGAAAGCGCAGTTGGGCTTAAGCCTGCAATATGCCACCATCCAGGCGGGTATCGACCAGACGCTGCTGGCCTGGCGTGCCACCGAAGCGGTATAGAGCCGTTCGCGGAACCAACCGTAAAGGAATTGATGCCAGTACATGTTGAAAGCCATCTTATTTGACCTGGACGATACGCTCATCGACTGGAGCGGTTTTGGCGCGCAGTGGGAAGACCGCGAGCGCGAACTGATGGGGCGCGTGTTCGATTATGTCAACCGCGAGCTGCATCCGCTGGACGACCTGGAGGACCTGCTGGGCGTATTCCGTAAGCGGACGTTCAGCGCCTGGGAAACAGGCCGCAGCAGCCTGTGCGCGCCGCACCTGGGGCGAGTGATGGTCGAGACGCTGATCGAGGCAGGGGTTCCGGCAGAGTGCGTGGACGAACGCCGCTGCCTGGAAGCCTATGGCTGGGAAGCCGCGCCGGGCGTGGTGACCTTCCCCGACGTCCCCGCCGTGCTCGAACTGCTCATCGAACATCAGGTGCACATCGCCATCGTCACCAACGCGCACCAGCCGATGTGGATGCGCGACCGCGAACTGGAACAACTGGGCCTGCTGGATTACTTTCCCGAATGCCGCATTTCCGCCGCCGATGCCGGTTATCTCAAGCCGCACCCGCACATCTTCGAACATGCCCTGAACTGCCTGGGCGTTCAGGCTTCCGAAGCGGTCTTCGTGGGGGACAACCCGGTGGCCGATATTGCCGGGGCGCAGGGCGCGGGCATCAAGGCGGTGCTGCGGGTGCGCCAGCCCATGTCGCCCATGCTGAGCGGCCTGATCGTGCCCGACCGGGCGATTCACAGCCTGGCGGAACTGCCGGATTTGCTGGATGAGTGGTTTCCGGGCTGGCGGGGATGACCTCCACGCGTTTTATCCCGGTTTCGGATCAAAACCTGATTCTGACCGGCTATACCGGCCCGCGCCAACCGGCCATCGGTCGTCAGGTGGCGGCCCTGCTCCAGCGGCCATTCGTCAACATCGACATGCAGATCGAAGAACGGCACGGCCTGACGATCGACGAAATCCGCGCGCGTTTCGGGGAATCACGCCTCAAGACGCTGGAAGCGGAAGTGGTGCAGGAAGCCCTGCTGCACCGCAGCGCCGTGATCCGGGTCAGCGGGCAGACGCTGCTGCACAGCAGTCATTTCGACCGCTTCCAGTCTACCGGACCGGTCATCTGCCTGGTAGCCTCGCTGGATTCGGTACTGCAAAATTTACACCTGGCTTTGGGGGCGCGTTATCATAACCCCAATGAACGCGCGCTGGCGCTGGGACACTTGCAGCGTGAGTGGGCGGTGCGCCAGTGCGCAGGCATTTATGAAATCGACACGACCTATCGCAGCGAGACGGAGATTGCCGACCGCGTGATTGCCTTGTGGCAGCAGTTGGTGTTGTGATGTGCTTTGCGCAGCACCGGCGGATCGACGGCTGAGGACGCAGCAAAACTTGTGAAAAGGATGAGGTGGATGCGATGCCGAAATTGAGTGTCAGCCTGGCTCAGATGCAGATTACCCTGGGGGATGTGGGTCGCAATTACCGCCGGATGCAGGATTGGGCGGTAGAAGCGGCGCGGCGTGGGTCGCATCTGGTGGTGTTCCCCGAACTGTGGTCGACGGGTTACGCTCTGGAGGAAGCCAAGGAGCTTGCCAGCCAGCTCAACAGCGGCATGTTCAGCCAGGTGACGACGGTGGCGCAGCAGAACAAGATCGGCATCGTCGGTTCGATTCTGGAAAAACGCGGGGTCGAGGTTGCCAACAGCGCGGCTTTCTTTGCCCCGAACGGACGGTTGATGGGTGTCTACCGCAAGATTCACCTGTTTCGCCTGTTTGAGGAAGAAAAGTGGCTGTCGCCGGGCAGCGCGCCGCTGAGCATGGACCTGCCCTGGGGCGAAACCGCGCTGGCGATCTGCTATGATCTGCGCTTCCCAGAGTTGTTCCGACATTACGCCGTCAATGGAGCCAAGGTGATCGTGATCCCGGCGGAATGGCCGCTGGCCCGGATCGAACACTGGCGCGCCCTGCTGGTGGCCCGCGCCATCGAAAATCAGTGTTACCTCATCGCCACCAATGCGGCGGGCGAAACCGGCGACACGGTCTTCGGCGGCCACTCGATGATCGTCGATCCCTGGGGCAAAATCGTCATCGAAGGCGGCGAAGACCCGATGATCCTCACCGCTGAAATCGACGTCGATCTGGTGGACGAGGTGCGCCAGCGCATCCCCGTCTTTGAGGACCGACGCCCGGACCTGTACTGAGATTCATCTCGTTGAGCCTGTAAATTGAGGTCAAACTTCCTCATCGGCGATTCGGAGCGCCTTGAGGCCGATCTGCCGGATCATCTCGCGCAGTTCGGCAGGTTGGCGGACCACGACCGGGAAATCCACAGTGAGCAGAAAGTGGGCGATCCATTCGAGCTGCGTCGCGCTCCGCCGGAAAATGACACCTGCCTTGGTTTTCTCGACGGTCCCCATCACGAGCGGCACCACCTGCTGCGCCTGTTCGAGCGTGGTGTGCATCAGCACCTCGATCTGCTGGCTCCCTGGCATCACCGAAATCGAATTGAGCACGTGTTCCAGCACGTCAAATTCCGCTGGACGTTCGTAAGTTTCGTCAAGTGGTTCGAGCGCCACGATGCGATCCATGCGGAAGGTTCGCAGATCACGCCGCAGATGGCAGTATCCGGCGGTATACCAGTAACCTTCGTTAAACACGATGCCATACGGATCAAAAGCACGTTCGGATTCGTCGTTGGACCACGATCGATAGCGCAGCAACACCTGGCGGCGCTGCTGGACCGCCGAACTCAGGATGGCTACAAAATCAGGTTGGAGCAGCGCGGGTGGTGGGGAGACGTAAAACCGGATGGCCTCCTGCAACCCCCGGACCTGGCGCAGCAGTCGTTCGGGCAGCACACGCTCGGTTTTCGCCAGCGCGCCTTCCACAGCGGCCACCTCGACCGGAAAGCGAAATTCGCGAATGGCGATCAGGCCCAGGGCCAGCGCGACGGCCTCGGCATCGGTGAGCAGGAGCGGCGGCAGGCGGTGGCCGCGCTGCAACTGATAGGCTCCATACGGGCCGCGCTCTGCCTCGACTGGAATCCCCATGTCCTGAAGCATGACGATATAACGCCGGACAGTCCGCCGGTCAACTTCCAATCGCCGCGCCAGTTCTGCGCCGCTCATCTGCGGGTAGGACTGCAAAAGCTCCAGAGCCGTTAACAGGCGGGTGGTTGGGGAGTACATGGGTAAATTCCTCTGCTAATTAGGGCTGATTATGTCCTATTTTCACCTTAACATCAAGGTAGATGGTTGATTCGTGCAGCCATCGCCAGCATATCGGAAGCGACCGCGAGAGAGGTTCCCTGCATGACGATCAAACCCTTCAGCGTCCATATTCCTCAAGCAGCACTCGATGACCTGCACGACCGGCTGGCGCGTACACGCTGGCCCGCTGAACTGCCCGGTGTGGGCTGGAGCCGGGGTGTGCCGCTGGATTACCTCAAGGAACTGGCGGACTACTGGCGCAGCTCCTATGATTGGCGTCAGCACGAGGCCAGGCTGAATGCCTATTCGCAGTTCACGAGCGAAATCGATGGGCAGAATATCCACTTCCTGCATGTGCGCTCGCCGGAGCCGGATGCCCTGCCGCTGGTCCTCACGCATGGCTGGCCGGGGTCGGTCGTGGAATTCCTGAAGTTGATCGACCCGCTCACCGACCCGCGTGCTCATGGGGGGGACCCGGCGGACGCCTTTCACGTCGTGATCCCTTCGGTCCCCGGCTTTGGATTTTCCGGGCCAACCCACGAGACCGGGTGGAACATCGGGCGCATCGCCAGGGCCTGGGCAGAGCTGATGCGGAGGCTGGGTTATCCGCGATATGGCACACAGGGAGGCGATTTCGGCGCATTCGTTTCGACTGAACTGGGACGGGTCGACGCGGAACACGTGGTCGGCATCCATCTCAACGCAGCCAGTTACGGGTTCATTCCGTTTGGAGACGTGGACGAGACCGAACTGGCGACCTTCACCGACGTCGAGAAGCAGCGCCTGGAACGCCTGCACAACTACCTGAATCAGGGAAGCGGTTACTTTCAGATCCAGGCAACCCGGCCTCAGACTCTCGCCTACGGGCTGTCCGATTCGCCGGTCGGTCAGTTGGCGTGGATCGTGGAGAAGTTCAAGGAGTGGACCTTCCCCACGGAGAGCCTGCCAGAGGCGGCCATCGACCGGGACGATATTCTGACCAATGTGATGCTCTACTGGCTCGCCAATACCGGCGCGTCATCGGCGCACCTGTATTACGAGAACATGCACGCTGGTTCCTGGAACCAGACGCCTGTGACGGTGCCAACCGGGGTGGCGG
>JAIOHO010001075.1 GCA_019912905.1 Anaerolineae bacterium | reverse complement strand
CCCGGTGTGCGGGCCGCAGGCCGCGCTGTGGAACCCGGCTGGCGAATCCCTGGGAACTCGTCACGAGGCGGTCACGGCGGCAGCGGAAGCGCTGCGCGACGGTCTGATCCTGGCGGTCAAGGGGCTAGGCGGCTTTCATCTGATGGTCGATGCCCGCCGTGAGGAGGCCGTTCAGCGTTTACGGGCGCGCAAGCGCAGGCCGGACAAGCCGCTGGCGGTGATGTTTCCCACACTGGCGATGGTGGCCCAATACTGCGATCTGTCGGCTGACGAAGCGGACCTGCTGAGTTCACCGGCTGCGCCAATCGTGCTGCTGCGCCGCAAACCAGGGGAGGGGATTGCACCGGGCGTTGCCCCCGGCAATCCGTTTCTCGGCGTCATGCTCCCGTATACACCGCTGCATCATGTCCTGCTGGCCCTGCTGAATTTCCCGGTCGTGGCGACCAGCGGCAACCTGTCGGACGAGCCGATCTGCATCGACGAAGACGAAGCGCTCGACCGTCTCGGCGGCATTGCGGACCGATTTCTGGTGCATAATCGCCCGATTTTGCGCCACGTCGATGACTCGATTGTGCGCATGGTGGCCGGGGAAGCCCAGATGATGCGCCGCGCGCGCGGCTATGCCCCGCTGCCGGTGTCGGTGGAGGGAAGTGTGGCGGGTGTCCTGGCGGTCGGCGCGCATCTCAAAAACGCGGTGGCGCTGTCCACAGACTCGGCGGTGTTTATCAGCCAGCACGTCGGCGATCTGGAAACGGTGGCCGCTTTCGGCGCATTTCAGCAGACGATCGACAGCCTGGAATCACTTTACGAGCAGACTCCGCAGGTGATCGCCCATGATCTCCACCCGGATTACCGTTCCACCCAGTATGCCGTGCAAGCTGGGCTGCCTACGATTGCCGTGCAGCATCATCACGCGCACGTGCTGGCGTGTGCGGCGGAAAATCATGTTCCGCTGCCGGTCCTGGGGGTGTCGTGGGATGGCACGGGTTATGGCACGGATGGCACCATCTGGGGTGGAGAATTTTTGCACACGACGGATCACGGATTTACACGGATGGCGCATCTGCGCCCGTTCCGGCTGCCTGGTGGTGAGCAGGCGGTGAAGGAGCCGCGCCGCAGTGCTTTGGGCCTGCTGTATGAAATCTTCGGGGACTCGGTGTTTGATCGAACCGATCTGGGGCCGCTGCGCAGCTTCACCGCAGGGGAACGCGCGGCGCTGCGCATCATGCTGCAAAAAGGATTGAATGCGCCTATCACATCCAGCGCCGGACGGTTGTTTGATGCAGTGGCGGCGCTGCTCGATGTGTGTGCGGTCGCCAGCTATGAGGGGCAGGCTGCGGTCGCGTTGGAGTATGCGCTGGCGGACAGAACCGCAACTGATTCGTATCCCTTTGAACTGCGGGATTCGCTGGTGGATTGGGAACCTAGCATCCACGCGCTGCTGGCCGACCTGGACGCTGGAATGGCGATAAACATCATCTCAGGTAAGTTTCATCAGACACTGGTGGAGATGATCGTCGCCGTAGCACAATATGTGGGAGAAGCACGAGTCGTCCTGACAGGCGGCTGCTTTCAGAACCTCTATTTGGCGGAACAGACGATCCGCCGCTTGACCCATGCAGGATTCCGCGTGTACTGGCACCGGCAGGTGCCGCCCAATGATGGTGGGATCGCCCTCGGCCAGAGCGTGGCCGCCGCGCAGATCCTGAGGAAAGGATAATCAGGATGTGTCTTGCAGTACCCGGCAAAATCATCGAGCTAAAAGATGAAGATCCCATCAACCGCACGGGCCGCGTCAGCTTCGGCGGCATCGTGAAGGAAGTGAACCTCGCCTATGTGCCTGAAGCTCAGGTTGGTGATTATGTGATTGTCCATGTGGGTTTTGCGATCAACACGCTGGACGAAGCGGAAGCCA
>JAIOHO010001074.1 GCA_019912905.1 Anaerolineae bacterium | reverse complement strand
AGAAATCGCCAGCAGGCGATGAAGTGAAAACGCAGATCATATTGGAGGTTTGAAATGGGCAGCAGCATCAACATTCAGGTGACCGGATTTGTAGGCAGCGAACCGCAGGTTAAGGAAGTCGGAGAACAGCGTGTGGCGAGTTTCAGTCTAGCGGTCAATCGCAAGACCAGCAGTGGCAAGCAGCAAACGCTCTGGGTACGAGTCAACGTCTGGAACGGACTGGCAGAGGTCGCCGCCAAATACATCCGTAAAGGGTCGATGGTGCAGGTCAGCACGGAATGGCTCCGTCCATCGGCATGGATCGACCAGAACGGTGAACCCCGCAGCAGCCTCGACCTTGATGCCAGCCGACTCATCCTGCTGGATCGCGTCGAGGCGAACGAGCGAGAAACAGAGCAAATTCCGTTCTGATGATGCACTGAGCATCACCTACTGGAAGCGGCGTATCGTGGATGCGCCGCTTTTTTCATGGCTGCGCCCCTCTAGAGGCTGTTAGGAACTTTTGACGATAGAATGTGGGGATGAACAGAAAAACATACCCCAGTGATGTGAGTGATGAAGAGTGGGCGTTTATCGCCCCCTACCTGACCTTGATGCGGGAAGACGCACCGCAACGCGAATATTCGCTGCGCGAAGTCTTCAACGGCCTGCGCTATGTAGTGCGCGGTGGTATTCCCTGGCGGATGATCCCCAACGATTTGCCACCCTGGGAGATCGTCTACCAGCAAACGCAGCGTTGGCTGCGAGCGGGGGTCTTTGAAGCAATGGTGCATGATCTGCGCACCCTGCTGCGCTTGGCACAAGGGCGTAAAGAACAGCCTAGCGGAGCCATTTTCGACAGTCGCACGCTGCAATCCAGCCCGGAAAGCGGAAAAAGAGCGGGTTATGACGGGGCCAAACGGCGTAAAGGCAGCAAAACGCATATGGCGGTCGATACGCTCGGCCACCTGTTGGCGCTGCATGTGACCGCAGCCGATGAGCAGGATCGTGCTCAGGTAGCGCAGTTGGCCCAAGAAGTTCAAGCTGCCACCGGCCAGAGCGTCGAACTGGTTTTTGTCGATCAAGGCTATACAGGAGACGAGGCGGCTCAAGCAGCCTCTGAGTATGGTTTGCGGCTGGAAGTCGTCAAGCTGCCCGATGCCAAACGCGGCTTTGTCTTGCTGCCGCGCCGCTGGGTCGTTGAACGCAGTTTCGGCTGGATGAGCCGTTTTCGTCGCCTTGTGAGAGACTATGAACGGCTCCCGCAGACTTTGAAAGGGCTGCATTTCCTGGCTTTTGCCATGATTATGCTCCATCGTTTTGTCCAGACTCTCGCTTTTTGTCTCTAAAGTGCCTAACACGCTCTAGAACTCAGCGCAGCGCCTTACCTCTAGCAAGTTGGAACGGTTCCCCTCTCACACACCGCAGCGCGGCTATTTTACAACACAAGGGACACCCACCCTCAAGCACCGGCGGGCAGGTACGCTGGCACTACCCTTCAGGCAGTACCACCGAACCACCTGCTTTCCCTTTGGGATGCTGGACGGTTCCCCCTTCTGCGTCGTGGGCGCGGGTTGAGCGTTGTGCTCACCTGCGCTGGCAGATTCCAGTGTGTGACGAGGAGGTTTCGTCATGTCCGCATCATCCGATTTTCGTTCCCAAATTCGCAGCCAGATTCGCCCGTTTCCACAGGTCGCCACCTATCCGACATCGTGGGGCGGCGAGATGACCTTCGAGCAGATCGCGGCAGACCTCACGCCGCGTGCGGTCAAGATGCTGATCTACCAGTACCGTGTGTGGCCGCAGGACCTGCCGGATTGTCTCCAGAACGGTCTGATGTACAT
>JAIOHO010001073.1 GCA_019912905.1 Anaerolineae bacterium | reverse complement strand
CCACCTTGACTCATGAAACGACCAATGATTTCTCGCTTAGCCATCGGATCATAGCCTCGCACGGTGACGGTGCTCACTTGGCCGCGTGCGTTCATGTTCGGTGTGAAGTTCAACAGATTCTTCCCCCATTCCAATACAGCAACCGGGCTGCCGCTGTTATGCACAACGCGAAAAACCAACATCCGATCATTGACGCATATCTCATAATTGATTTGGCGCGCACGCTCCAACAATAATTCAAGATCCGTCTGGTTATTCTGTTGAATATCCGGGTGAATGGTTGCGGTTGCAGTACTTTCCTCAATATCGGCTGTCAGTCCGTGATCTACGGCAATGGTCTCGACAATGTCTTTTTCGGAAACTTCGCGGAAAGCTCGGCTGCGACGGTAGCGAGTAAGCCGGTGCAAGCGGCTATGGCCCTGTACATCTAGCGTAGGTGCGCCGCTCGAGGGAAACCTGGCGTTAATTTGGGTAATCTCACCCGCAATCATCGATTGTTCCTCGCCAACATAGCCCATGCTAATGTTGACAGAGTTTCCAATTGAGAAGAGCTTCGCATCTTCCGCATTGTGGGTCCAGCGCATTCCAGGGTAGGGATTAGCCACTGAAAGAGTGAAATGGTCCATACTGTTGCGCTCGCTCACGACGGATACCTGTTGGATATATTTCGAGATGTCGGCTGTTAACCCTGTGCCGTTTATCTCGACAACGAAAGATGGTGCGAAGCTATTAGCAGCCATGATCGCCTCAGCATCATTTCTTCAGGGGCGGAAGCACCAGCGAACGACCGGGTTGGAGTACACGAGGATTGGCAATCTGATTGGCCCGAGCGATAGGTCGCCATTGCCTCGGATCCTTGTATTCCTTTGCAGCGATACTGCTGACTGTGTCGCCCGCTTGCACAACTCGCGTCTTAAAATGATCAACCGACTCAGTAGGTGTTCTACGAACCTCAACCTCTATTTCGACATATTCTTTAAGTGTCACATTCAGGGTTGCACGCACCGGCGTACCATCTGATAGGAAGAGGGTGTACCGCCCACTGACTCGTTCCAGCACACCCCGAAAGTCGAAATCTCCCCACTCAAATGTGCATATCGGCGGCACATGCGTCTCACGGTTAATCCCAAGCAGACCATAAATTTGATTCGTATGCTCACGAACATCAGTTTGTTGTTCATAAGTGTCAAAGAACAGTTCCATAGAGAGCGTGCGTGTGCCTCCACGCACATACTGTAAGATCGGGGCACTCAGGCCAGGAATCCCCAGTTCAGCATATTGGTTATTTTTGTCCAGGCTGTATTGATTGGGATTGAACAGAATCAGAATGGCATCTTCGCCATCAGGTGTGATTCTCGCTTTCTCTAGGGCCATGTTCTACCATCCTCTTCTTTCCCGCTCATTTGCTAACCGGTTGACCAGCCGCTCATAGACTTGATCTGCCAGGCTGCCAATGTCAAGTTCCTGACGCATGGGCACTGTTGATTGAGAGGTGGGTTCGATATTCGGAGGCTCATTGCTGAATGGAGATGCAGAGCCAGCTGGGGATTCCATTCCGGGTTCAGACTGTCTGGAGATTATCGATGACCCTGACTCTGATTCTCTCGCCGGCAAAGAAGCTGCTCCAGATAGAGAACTCCGCTGCAATACTGGTCCTCTGAGTGATGACCAAGGGGCGTTCAAAGGTTCTCCAATGCTCCTTGATCTGCTTAGTGGCATATCCGGTAACGCAACAGGATTTGCAGATAGGGTAAATATTGGCCTCCCAGGATCGTTTCCTGGAGAGAGACGTGTTAGCTTCTCGGCGTACCGAGGTTCAATCTCGTTGCCCACGTTTTGCATCTGATTAGGATATTGAGTCTGCTCCTGACTAGGGGATTCCTGGACCACGTATGGCGAAAGGGATTTCTCCATCCCTCTTGCCTCCTCACGAGCGCGAGATGCACGGCCAATCCGCACCACTGGCAAGCCATTCACAGCCTGCGCAGCCGAGTCTTCTCGTCCGGCAGAGGCTGACGCATCCCTTATTGAGGCAATTTCTGGAGACTCTGTGTTGCCCTCGCTTGCGACCCGGGCAGGTGGGTTACCGGTTTCCACTTCTGATTCGCCGGGTTGCATGGCGGCCGGAGTGATGAACGTAGAGGGGGTCGCCTCTGGCCTGGAGACGTATAGTCCACCGGGGTTTGAGGAACGACTCAATTGCTCTCGCAAAGAAAGACGAACGATAGGAACATCCTGGGTCGTGATTGACTTTTCTTGCGGTGATGACACGGCTCTCTCATCAGACAGTCCTGATCGCTTATGAAGCGCAAGATGAACGACGGGAACATCCTGCCTGCTGACCAATTCTTCTTGTGTGGACTCTGTGCTCTGCCGTTCAACATCCTGTGTACTCCCGCTGCTGTCTGATGCGCGGGATAGACTCGCCCGTTGTAAAAGATTTCGCCCTGAGGAATCGGATTGCTTCAGTGGAGTCGAAGGGCCTTGTGGGTGTTGCGCACTGATGATTTGAGGAATGGCGGCTGGTAATACAGCCGAGTTCCCTGAGTCGCTTTCGTGCGACATCAACATCTGCGCATCCAGCGACGAGACGTGCTCACGCTCAGGTAAAAGATATCGTAAAGCTTCGTGTTCCGGCGACGCATCAGGGCCTGTCGAATAGCGCTGCATAACGTTCATTAGCGGCAAATGATCAACACCTATTCTATTGATTCTTTGAGACAGGCTCAGCGCGTGTTTCAGTGACACAACACCCGGCGACTCACCGTATCGTGCCCACACACGTTGGCTTATTCGCTTATCAATGTTCCAATAGCCTCCCTGAGAAGCTATCGAACCGCTGGTATCATGTGGGGTCACTGTCATCCCTCACATCAAAGTCGAGAAACAGATCATCAACAAATTAGCGAGGCTTAGAAAGCCCTTCATGAACCAATTCAAGACTCTCGATCGCTACTGCTGCCGAATTTGCGCGCAGCTCCGGGCCAACCCAGCGCACTGGATAGGCGTTGGTAAAATTCCAGCGCAGTTTCTCTTCGCCTGATCCGTCAAACATGACGACGGAACCATTCTTGCGTTGCACATTTCCATGCAGCACTTCCTCTTGCCAGCGCCACAGTCCGTCAATATCGGTCATGCCACGTTTAAGCACGAGATTCGATGGATAGCGCGCTGGACCAGCCAGGCGGTGAATATAATCATTACACCCACCTTCTCGGTAATCCTGGATCTCGATTTCTGCCTGAAGTCCTGTCACCTCACTAAACCCACCAACCACCACACCTTCGATTTCGACCTGAAATGTGAAGGCCAGGTAGGGGTCTGAGCGATCACCGAGCTTCATATAATGAACTCCTCTCTGTATCACCTGTCGTCAACTGCCGGTTGATGCTGGCAATCTCAGATACCCATCGGTTACGCTCAAGGTGATCGAGGGCCAAGATTTCGTCATGCGGCCAGTGGAAGTGATATGCGATATAGGCTACCTCCTCGAACAGTCGGTCCAAGGGGTAGCCAATCACCCCCCCAGTTCGCCGAACTCCACTGCGAATTCACCTCGGCAAAGCGGACACGTGATCGGAACAAGACTGCTTCCATTTTGATTGACTTGGATGTAGAAATCTTGAAGGAAAGCCAGATCGGCAGCGAACAGCTTCTCGATGACGCCCGGGTTGATTATGTCCAGATTGCCCAGTTTTGAGACCACGCGGGACAGCAAAATGATCACCAGATACGCTCGATTATTGTGGACACGTGGGTCTTTCATGGGTGCAATTTCATCGTAAGCGGTCGCCAATCGCATGACCCCTTCGCGATGAAGATTTCCCTCTTCGTCTACGTAGCCCAGCGGCAGTTTGAAGTTGAACTCCGTCTGCAACGTCATGCTTTCTTTATCCCTTCATGAGCAATTTCCAAAGTCTCGATAGCAACCTCATTGCCTTTTGCATTGAAACTGGGGCCGGTCCATTTGGTGGGCCAGGCTTCGCGAAAATTCCAGCGCGCCTTTGTCGCACCCGTATCGTCGAGAAGGACTATCGATCCGTTTTTTCGCTCGCCCTTGCCCTCTGCAAATTTCTGTCGCCACTCCAGCAATTCGGCGTCGTCCGTAATGCCTCGCTTCAGAGTGATATTGGTATACTTCGCTAGTCCCGGCAGCTTGCGCACCGTGAGCGCCTCGTTTCCCTCTCGATATTCGATTGGATCCTGGCTCGAATCCAGACCCGAACACTCCTGAAAACCGGCGCGCGTAATACCATCGATCTCAACCAGGAAGTTGTAGGCACGATAGGGATCATTTCGACTTCCGACAGGCATAACATACCTCCTCATTCGGGCCGATTTAGCCCATTCATAGTCACCCCACTTGGGGTTTGAACAATGCGGACCTCAATGAACTCATTTGGTGTAGCGGGGGCTAATCCTATTTTGGTCACCACCTGACCTAAATCGTGAAGCTCACGCGGGTTTGTTTCGGCGTTGCATCTGACATAGAAGGCGTCCTGAGCTGCGCGGCCCTGAAGCGCTCCCTGTTGAAACAGGCCATTCAAATAGGCGGTCAGTTCACGTTCAACCCGTGCCCACAATTGGGGCGTGTTCGGCTCAAACACGACGCCGGCCAGGTTGTGTTCGATCCAGCGCGCCACAGTCAGGAAAAGCCGTTTGACGTTGATATACTCGCCGCTGAGGGTCCGTGCCCCCCAGACGCGAATACCACGATGTGGAAAAACGCGCAGACAGTTGACGCCTTCGACATACAGACTGGCAAGTTGAGCATCTGGGATATCCGAACTCAGATCGTATACCCCCATCAGCGGCTCATTGGCCGGCGCTTTGTGGACACCATGCTGACGATCGCTCCGAGAATAGATACCTGCTATGTGACCGCACGGCGGCACGAATTTGAACCCGGGTTCACTGTCTTGATCGGAGGCAGGCAGTTGAATCCAGGGATAGTACAATGCGCCTGCGCCAAGAGGATCGCTCTGTATATCGGTACGAGTTCTGGGTACATCGGTACAAGTACTCGCAGCTACCGCACTTGCTACGGCTTGTCGGTGGTCATGGGGTTCAGTTGTTGGATGCGCGTCTAGAATTGCGAAGCAGCCGATGTCAGCACAATGTCCCAGGATTTTCGCTTGCAGTTCGACGACATCATCCAGCGACGTACTAACCTTCAGCCATCGTTCCTCAGGTTTTCCGATATTTCCCTGTAGCGGTTGAAGATCATTAGGGGAGAATATGTCGGGCGCACAGATGAGGTCAAACACATCCGGTTCGGTCAACGTTTTCAGAGCTGCGACGAGCGCAGCTTTCCTGTTATCTTCAGTGCTGGACATCAACTGCACATAGCACTGTGAACCGCCGTTTTCAAAAAATCCACGAACTGCAAAGGCCAGCGCGGAGTCCAGAGAGCGGAAAGTCGACTCAAATTCCGACCAGTGCGTAAACAACACGGGATCGACCGAATTCGTCTGCCCGTTGTCTGTTTCCTCAGGCTGTGAGTTGTTGATCCACTTTGGGCTGACAACCTGGATCTCCGAATCATTGTCCTTCGGCGCAAAACCAAGGAACACTGGCACACCGGTCACCAGTTCAGGTGGCCGTGGCCGATAGTCCTTTTCCAGGGAAACACCAGGGACTCTTTGCGACATCATAGCCTCGACTTCCCATCAACCCTCATCCACCCGGCCCCGCCCACTGGCTCAGCCTGAAGATGACGAACTCCGCCGGCTTGACGATGGAGACCCCAACCTCGACGATGACCTTACCCAGATCACGCACTTCACGGGGATTCAACTCCTCGTCGCACTTGACGTAGAACGCTTCTTCCGGCGTGCGGCCAAACAGCGCGCCATCCCGCCAGACATTCGTAAGAAAAGCCGTGACATTGCGGTTGATCCTCGCCCAAAGATCAGGCGTATTTGGCTCAAATACCACCCACTGCGTGCCTTCATCTATCGACTCTTTGATGAAGTTGAACACGCGGCGAACATTGATATATTTGAACTCAGGCCTATCGCCCGTATCACCGCCGATTGTGCGGGCGCCATAAACCTTAATGTCCCCATTAAACGGGCGAATGACGTTGATGCCAACGGGGTTCAAACCGGCCTGATGCTCTCGGCTTAGTCGGCACCGCACACCGCGGGCTCCCATGATCTTCTCGTTGGCGGGCGCTTTGTGAACGCCGCGCGTAGCATCCACGCGGGCATAGATGCCAGCAACGTGACCGCTCGGGGGTATATAGCTGTCAGCCTTACCCTCACCGGTAACATCGATCCAGGGGAAATAGATGGCGCCATAATCGCTGTTTTTGTCCTCTGGGTATATCGTTTCACTGCTCGTAGAAGTAACATTCTCACCATCAAGGATTGCAAAGCGATCACCCATCTTCTCGCAGTGTTCGAGCAATGCGGCACGCACCCCTTGCCGCCCAGTCAAAGTAGGTGTTCCTGGCATGGGCGCTGCGACGATCGCGACCTCATCAATCGCCGCCAAGTTATCAAGAGCCGTTTTCAGCTCGGTGCCGTTGGCATCGAGATTCTCGATCCTCGTGACAAAGCAGCGCGTGCCACCATTCTGGAAGAAACCTGCGATTGCGCGCTCCAGAACACGATAGCCTGGCGCGGAGAAAGGCCCGCCAAATGCCCTTTCGAACTCGCTAAAATTCGTACATGCCACAAATTGTCCAACAGCGACCTCAACGATTCCATCGATCTTAGGAAGTCGCACAAAACTTACTGTGAATGTTTCATTGGGGGAAAGGCCATGTTTTTGGGGGAGTTTGACACATGATGTCCTGGCCCCATCGTCGTTTTCCAGCGAAGGAGTTCCTGAAACGGACTTACCATCGGAGTTCTTCACCTGGAAAAAACCCGTGGTATTGACTGGATAGCAATCAGCTAGCGGATATTCTAGCTTATTACTCTCATACGAAAGTGAAACAACGCATGGGTATGCATAGCTGGCGCAAGTTATTCTGATCGGTTTTCCAATATCATCCGCTGTAAGTAGGTCGACAATAACGAGCGTCTTGCTCTGATCAGGGTCAATATAACAC
>JAIOHO010001072.1 GCA_019912905.1 Anaerolineae bacterium | reverse complement strand
GCCCAGCTTGCGCGACCCAATCACCTTGAGTCTGCTTACGATCCGGCGGAGCAGGGCATAGGTGATGACCGGCGGGTCCTCCATGTACAGATAGGGGCGGCTGTGCAGGCCGGTCTGATCGGGGTCATGCGGGTTGAGCTTGATCTTGCGGGTGGCACCGCCGACGTAACGCGCCCATTCGATCTCGTCGTCCAGACTGCCGCGATAATCCAGAATCTCCGAGCCATCGGCGGTCCACAGCAGCACGGAAGTCCTATCCGCATATTTCGTCAGGGCATACCACTGATCAAAGAGTTTTTCGATGACCTGATCGACAAAGGCGTCGTCGGTCTGGTAAAACGGCTTGAGACTCATTTCCAAAGAAACATTTTTGATGTGCATCGCTTTATCCTCAGCGAATGTGTTGCGGACGCCGGTAAGCCTGGTCGGTGACGTTGACGTATTCGATGCCCCAGCAGCGGGCCAGATTTTCGATTAAATGGGCGATGTGGCCGACGCCCAGCGCAAAATGATGCGTTGGACCGGCCAGACTCCAGTTTTCGATGAAATGGCGCAGGTCGGGCGGGAAGTGACAGCGCGTATTGGTATTGCCGGTGGGCGGAATCGCGCCGGGCAGGGATTCGCCCTCGGCCACCACAAACTTGAAGCGCCCGTCGGCGGTCTGGGTGAGGCCGACGCAGGTAATCGGCCCCTGCCGAAGCTGGAACTCGACGCCGATGCCGGTGCCGCGCTTGCCATGATAGACGCTCAGCCCGCGCAGGACAGGCCGTCCCTGGGCCACACCCACGTGATGGGGGCCATCGTGCCCGACCAGGACGATGTCGTGCTCAAAGTCGCAGGGATGGATTTCGGCGAAGCTGCCGCCCGCTTCCAACCGATCGACGATGAGCATCGCCAGGCAGTTCTTGATGTCGAGTTCACCGGCGACCGGCACGCCCTGCCCGGTCAGCAGCGAACTGCCGATGATGAGCGAGGCCCCCAGCCGTTCGTAGGCATTGCCATTCAAGCCGCGATAGTAGTAGGCCAGGGCGGTCAGGTCAAAACGCTCGACCAGCTTATCCAGCCCGCAGGCAACTTTGGCGGCCCAGGCGACATCTTCCGGTTTGGCAGGTCCGGCGATGGGGTCGGAACCGGGTTCGGGGAAGTCGAACAGGGCGTGGATTTCTTCCAGCTTGCGGTCGATTTCCGATGGCGTGACGTCATCGACGCACACCTGAAGGTCATCCAGTTCGATGTGCTCGCAGTGCAGGCCGAAGAAGGCATCAAACATGGTGGGGTCGGAGTTCATGTCGAGCATCCCCTCGTAGACATGGCCCATCACCCCGATGCGGGCGCGGCGGACGGTGGCGATCACCCGCGCGACCCTGCACCAATCCAGGATGCGAGTCCAGGCCGGTTCATCGTCATACAGGGTGCCGACGACGATGCCGGGCAGGTGGATATTGGCGCGGATCAGCGCGTTGCAAATCTCCGGCAGGCTGGTCTGGTTATCGTGTTCCAACTGCATGAAGGTGGTGCCGTTGGCATAATCCATCGCTTTCGTCGGTTGCAGCGAGGCGATGATCATCGGCACCCCGGCGCGCTGGACGATGGGCAGCACCGTGCTGCTCAGGGCATAGGTGCTCATGAAGCAGATCAGGAAATCCACGTTCTCCCGGCGGAACCGATCCCCGGTTTGGGCGGCCAACTGCGGGGTATCCACCAATCCCCCCGACAGCACCTCGACCCCATGCGCTTTGAGGCGGTCTTCAAAAACGACTTGATGCGCGATCAATTTCTCTTTTAGGCCAGGGAACTGATCCCAGTAAAACCAGCAGCCGCAGCCAAACACCCCGATCTTGGCGCTGCCATAATTTCGCTGAAAGAGGTCTTCGAAGGTAATCATGTTTTTCTCCACAGGTGATGGGTGATCCCAGATGACTGTTGGCAGGGTTGCGCCGGATGCGCTTACGCGCTGCCGCGCAGGATGACGTCGTAAAAATCCGGTTGGCCGACCTGCCCCCCCTTGAGCACGATTTCCAGTCCATCGAAGCGCGCTTCATGGGCGCTGACCCGGCAGAGCGGGCCGCCTGGGGCCAACGGCGCAATCACTTCCAGGGCAAAGATTCCGAGCTGGCGGACCGCATGACCCCCGGTGTCGCCGCCCGCCACGCACAGCCGTTTCAGGTCGGTTTTGCGCTGGATCAGCTCCCGGAGGATCAGTCCCTGCTGGGCACCCAGCCGCTCCGGGGTCAGGCCCAGCGCGGCCAGATGCGCTTTGGTGGCGGCGATGACCGGATCGTCTGGTCCCTGCGCCGAATACAGCACGACGCTCTGCCCGCGTTCCAGGGCTTCCAGCGCCTCGGTGACGGTCCCTTCGCGCACCACATCTGCCGTGGCCGGATCGGTCAGCCCGATGCTGTCCAGCCGAATCCCGCAGAAGCCGCGCGCGATCGCGTCGTCAATCTGCT
>JAIOHO010001071.1 GCA_019912905.1 Anaerolineae bacterium | reverse complement strand
GACATTTACGTCGCCGCCGAAAGCAACGGCTATCCCTGGAACGTGCCGGTGCCAGAGGTGCCGCCGCTGGCACGCGACTCTTATCTGGTGAACTATCTCTACTGGCGGCTCTACACGCCCAACCTCTACCGCGACCCCAGCACGGGCCTGACGCAGTGGGAATGGCTCTACCACGCCTATGACAATGCCTATATCTGGGACATTCACAAAGCCGAGATCAACCGGCTGATTGATTACGCCGACGGGGTGGGCGCGCGCCTGATTACGGCCATCTTCCCCAACATGGATGACCCGGTGGGCAGCATCCCCTATGTGGATCGGGTCGCACAGGCCATCGAAGCACACGGCCATGCCGACATCCTGAAGCTGTTCGAAGCGGCTGCCGGCTGGCCGCCGGAGACGCGTCTGGCTTCCAGCCGGGACGCCCATCCCAGCGCCGCCTTCAATCACGAAGTCGCACGCCTGCTGTATACGCAGTTTTTCCAGGGAGCCTGAACGCCCGACACGGTCAGCACGGGCGGATTAGCTGGACAGCGCCTCGTTCACAATCTCGCCCAACCGCCGCGAAAGATCGAACAGAGCCTGTCCCGTATCGCCGCCGGGGGGCCAGGGAACGATCGCAATGGTTTTGATCCCATCGGCGGTCATCACCTCCCACTGTGCCTCACGATTGGCAGTCGAACGTTTCGTATCGCCCTGAACCTGGGATGGCAGATCGCGCAGGCCGCTGGCGGCGACGGCCTGTTCGATGGTCTTGACCTGGTCGGCATTGAGTCTGACCGCCGGATACCAACCCGGACTGACCGGTTCATCTTTGTAGCTGCCATCATCGCCTTTGACCAGCTTCGAGACTCGATAAGCCTCGGCCTGACCATCGACAAAAATACGCTGCCCATAGGGTTTGCCGTGATGACTTTTTACGACATAACTGACGAGGAGTTCGGCCATGCTGTTTGCTCCTAAGTCACCACGCCGCCGGGCACAGGCGTACCGGGAATGACACTCGGCGCATCCCCTTCACCGCCATAGCGCCAGCTCTTGCTGGTGACCTGTTCCAGTGCGGCGTGGAAGGTCGCGTAGTGCTGAGGACGGACGGTGTTGCCCAGCGACATGATGTTATCGTTGTTTTCAGAAACCGCACCGTCGATGGGGGCGTCAGCCAGCGCATCCGCGTCAATATCGCTGTGCGCCACCGACGAGCCAATCGGATTGCCCGACCCGGTGATGAGGCTGCCGTTGCCGGTCGCATATTCATCGTCCAGGCCGAGAAGATGCCCCGTCTCATGCGTGGCAACCAACTGCCCTTCGCCCGAACCCACCACGAGATCGACACGCCTGGATTCCGCATCATTCCCGGCACCGGTTTCGCCTTCGCCCGAATCCTGGGTGCGGTCAATGGACCCGGTCAGGCCGTTCGATTGCAGGAAGGCTTCGACTGCCGCCGCGCGCTGCTCGGAAAGATGCTGGTTATACTGTGGGGAACCGACCGAACTGGCATGGCCGATGAGCTGAATCGTCTGGCCCGCATTGCCCGGCGCAGCGTTGAAGGTGGCAATAAACTGGTTCAGGAAAGCCGGACCTGGCGTGCCTGCGCCGCCGGGCTGAGAACTGGCCGCGGCGATGTTGGCCGAATCGTGCGCGAAATAAAGCTCCCAGCGCAGCAGGCTGTTCGGGGATGGGTCCACGTCGGAACTGGACATAATCAGTTCCTGATCGTTGGCATTGGCCGTATCGTTGGATTGGACATACGCGCCGATCCCATTGGGCGGCGTCTTGATGATCTTACCCTTGGTATGATCGCCGTCGGCCTGACCGCGATGGACGTTGACGGCTACGCGCACATTCGACATCAATTCCGGCCAGTCCTGGCTGATGAAGAAATGCTGGCCGCCCCAGGCAGTCTGCACCGTCTGCTGATACTGGGTCATCCAGGCGTCTTCCTCGCCGCCCCAGCGCCAGCGTGAATTGACTTCCGCCGCGCGATCCGCCGCCGGGACATCGGTCATGATCTGGTTGGCCGCCGCCTGGAGTTCGCCAAACGTGCCCTGTTCGTCCGTGTCGCTCATGTCCAGGCCCGTGCCATCCGGGGTGACATTGTTGGTAGCCGGGTCGATGCTCAGGCCATGAATAAAACTAATGCCGACATTTAAGGTAATAATCAATTCCCGCGAATCAGGGTTAAACCGGGCATTAAAACCGCCAATCCCGGTGGGGGTGATGTCGGCACCGTCCGGGCCAGGCATCACGCCGCGCTGCAAAAATGCACGCAGGTCAGCCGGCATCGCATCGTCGGCGACGCTGACTCCCTCGGCTTCTTCTTCACCTTCCAGGATACGCTGTAAGTTCCGGTTGCCCACCAGCGAGGAAAGCTGCTGCACAGCCCGCCGCTGGAGCGGCCCGGTGCTTCCCGCCTCGCGATGGCGCAGGAGGTCGAGCGCGAATGTGTTGTTCATGAATTCTGGGGCGGCGTTTTCAGTCTCGCTGCCCCGGTTCGACGAGTGCTCGTCAGTCTTTGTGTTCTGTTTCGCCTGCCGGTTGAAGTTGGACATCTCAGAATTATCCAGGTGTGGGATGCCGATGATCCCATGATAAAATGAATCGCACCTGCGCACAAATGACCTTTACAAGTCGTTTACACCTTTGAACCCGCCGGTTTGTCTGGTTGGCCTTCACAAGCCCCGTTATAATCTTCCTCAAAACTTTGGTGAGCATACACGCATGATGGCGGATCGGATTGTGGGCGGGCTGGATATTGATACCTATACGGATGCCC
>JAIOHO010001070.1 GCA_019912905.1 Anaerolineae bacterium | reverse complement strand
CGCCCGAAGAAGTTGACCATCACCCGCACTTTGTTCTTCTCCGGGTCGATGGCGGCGACGGTGCCGATGAAGTCGTTAAACGGCCCATCGACGATACGAACTTTTTCGCCGACATTGAAGTTGACTTTGATAGTCGGCTCTTCCTGCTCCATGCGGTCCATGATCTTCTTGACTTCTTCAGGACGCAGGGGAGTCGGCTCATTGCCCATACCTACAAAACCGGTGACGCCCGGTGTGTTGCGCACCACATACCACGAGTCTTCGTCCATTTTCATTTCCACGAGCAGATAGCCGGGGAAGACTCGCCGTTCGACCGTGCGCCGTTTGCCGTCTTTGATTTCGATCTCGGCCTCGGTGGGGACGATCACATCGAAGATTTTATCGCGCATCCCCATCGTTTCGATCCGCTGCTCGATGGAATAGCGCACCTTGTTTTCGTAACCGGAGTAGCAGTGAATGACGTACCACAGCTTTTCGTTGTCCGCGCTCGTTTCTTCGTCATCCAGCACAATGTTGATGTCATCATCCGCGTCAGACGGCGCTTGTTCGTCATCCAGGTAAACCGGTTCCGGGTCGTATTCCTCATTCAAAAAGTCGTCATCAGTCACACGCAACGCTCCTTCACACTAATAGGACGGCCCACCACCCTGATTAGAGCGGCGGTATACTACAAACCCGATGACCAGCACCGCCACGAAGAAGCCCAGGAAAATAAGCGGCTGATTGATGCCCAGGCGGAATAACTCGCTGTAGCTCAGGGCTACCAGGCCCAGGATCAACGACGAGATCACCGTGGTGACCAGCACAATGCCGCTCAACCGGATGGTTTCTTCGCGGGTCGGCCAGGTGACTTTGTTGAGTTCGGATTGCACGCCCTCGAAATATTCACGCACACCACCGACCGAGCGGACGACGACATTCCCCTCGTCCTCGTCGGTAGCCGCGCGACGACCCGGTGTAGCGCGCCCTTTACGCGCGGTCACCCCGCGCTCTGGCACGACTTCTTCATCATCCACTGAGGACGATGAACCGCCGAACAAGAACGACCGCCACCCACGGCGGGGCTTCTCATCAGCAGTCTTTTGCGTGGACATAGACTCTCCTTGGTTCTCGCACCGGGCTTGTGATGCAAAACACCGTCGCGGGGACGGTGTCTCGGCAGAATAACAGGGGAGGCAGGACTCGAACCTGCAACCTACGGTTTTGGAGACCGCCACTCTGCCAGTTGAGCTACTCCCCTATAATGCACACCTACTTCGTCTCGCGGTAGATCACGTGCCGCCGAACCAGCGGATCATATTTTTTCAGCTCCAGGCGGCCCGTGTTGGTGCGCCGATTTTTGGAGGTGATGTACATATGTCCACTTTCCGTGCTTTTCAGTTTGACGACGATCCGATTGCCTTTTTTCGCCATGACGCGCGTCCTTCTCTGATGTCCGTCATAGCCTTTGATGGGATTTGAACCCATGACCCCACCCTTACCAAGGGTGTGCTCTACCACTGAGCTACAAAGGCATTCTCACAGTTTGGCTTCCGCCATGTGGGCCGGGCTGGGTTCGAACCAGCGTAGGCTTCCGCCAGCAGATTTACAGTCTGCCCCCTTTAACCACTCGGGCACCGACCCATATCATACAACAAGATATTTGCTGTATTTCTCACATAAAGCAATAGCTCTTTTATTTTCTATTTCGTTCGCGGGAATGAGATACTTCTCATTGCTCTCCGTGACGACAAAAACAAAGTCTACGGACTGCGAGTCAAAGTTTTTGACCTTCCCGGTCCCCGAACGATTACCACCCGCTACACGCAGGTTGGCTTCGTAATTTCCCGCCTTATTCTGATAATACGTGGTTTTCACCTGCACACTGCTCAGGTGATTGCCGATGCCGATCACCAGATCGTAATCCTGGCTGTCGGTCAGCGGGATGGAAACGTTGTAACCTGCGCTGGTGAACCACGCGATCGCGATGCCAAGCCCGACATCCCCCTGCTTCTTGCTGTTCTTTTGCTGGCTGAGAAGCAGCATGGTTCCCCTTTAAATTGTTAACCTGCGCTGTACAGATAGATTATCTGTAAAGCCGTCGATGGGACTTGAACCCATAACCCCAATATTACAAGTATTGTGCTCTGCCAATTGAGCTACGACGGCGAAAAGCCATCACATTATAGCATGGTCAATTGGCAGGGTTCAAGACACGTTTTTCCATGCCCCAAGCTCGTGCATTGTAGTCAAAGGCTGACCTATTGTCAATGCCGCGCTGGGATTATAGAATGCGACGTAGAGATGGACATCCATAAGGAAGTGTGTGCTTATTTGAGCAGGCGAAATGCGTTAATCTTACCCGGCTTGATTCTCGCGCTGGCGGCATGCAGCGGACAGCGCGGCCAGCAGTTGAGCGATCTGCCCACCCTGGCTTCTCCGGCGGAGGCCGTGACTGCCCAGGCCATGACCGAGAACGCCCCGCCGCCCGGGTTCCGTGAGGAAGTCTCATTCCCTGAGATCGACGCGCGGCTGCCGGAGTTAAACGGCTGGCGTTATGTCGTCACGCTCGAATTTGACGGCATCTTCGCCCGCACGCCGCGCACCACCTCCGCGACCGCCAAGGCCGAGGTCTGGTTCAATCAACTGGCATCGTCGCGCCGGGTGCTGGTCGATACGGCGGGCGAACTGATCGGGCGTGAGGAAGACGACAGCTTCGAGGCCGTGCGCCTGGGGCCGGATACGTTTCTGGTGCGCGACCACGTCTGCAACACCGGTGCGGACGCCGAAACCGCTGCGGACCTGCGCGCCGGGCTGCTGGTGGGCGGGGTCACC
>JAIOHO010001069.1 GCA_019912905.1 Anaerolineae bacterium | reverse complement strand
CCACTGGACGCTGATCGCTGTTGAGGATGCTGACGACCGAATCGAGGTTGCCGTCCCCACGATTCATCGACACCGTGACCGTATCGTCTTCCACACCCCAGAAGGCATAAATCTGTTCGGGCGTCTCATCGTCGATGCGCCCGGTAATCGTCATCCCATAGCCGACTCGCTGCACACCTTCCGGGATCGCCTCGAATGCATTGCCCAGGCTCTGTAGCTCCAGGCGGAAAGAGCCAGCGGTTTGCCCGGTGTCCCGCTCGAAGCGGGTTGCCAGGACATAGTAGGTGCCGCTGGCCGGGATGCGATACTGGTCGATCAGGGCATTCTGGCCGCCGCCGCCGTCATCGTCGCTGACCAGTTCAGCCAGGCCTGCATCCGCCAGCACCACGAACGAATCGAGCGCGCCGGTGGCTCCCCGGCTCATGCGGATGGTCACAATATCGTCCGCCTGGGCCTCGAAGCGGTAATACCTGGTGAACTGCCGGTTGGTCAGCTCGCCGTTGGCGGCCTCGCCGGGCTGCAAAATCACGGCGGTCTGCGCCGTATTACCCAGGCCGCTGTGGTCGGCTTCTTCCAGCAGCAGGACGAAATTGCCTGCACTGCGACCGGCAGCCTGCCCGTAACGGGAAGCGACGATCACGTAGGTGCCATCTTTTTCGATAATCAGGTTGTCGATGGTGCTGTCAAAGGGTGTCGGTGAGCCGAGCGTATCATCATTATCGGCCAGGACGAACGCCTCGCTGTCCACCACCTGGAGATAGGGGTCCAGATCGCCGGACACGCGCCGCATACGCAGGTTGACGATGTCCCCCCGGTTGGCGCGGAAGCTGTAGAAAAGCTGCGGAGCCATGTCGGTAATGCTGTTGATGACCTGATCGCCATAGCGCAGCATGCTGCCCGAAGCCGAGCTGACACCCACCCGGTCCAGGCTCAGTTCAAAACCGCCGCTGGTGGTCCCCAGGCCATAGCCGAAGCGCCCGACTGCGATGTAGTAACGCTCGCTGCGCGGCAGGCGCAGGGCAGGCATCTCCGGCACGGGGCCATTGGCCCCATCGTCGAGATTGGTGATGAGCGTATTACTGCTGTCATAGACCGCCAGCACCGGATCGAGGTTGCCATCGGTCACGTTCAGGTTGATGGCGACGACTTCACCGCGCAGCCCGTCGAAATAATACACCTGGCGCGGCGTGCGGTTATCGACCTGTCCATCCACGGCGCTGCCGTACAGGATGCCGGTTTCTTCCTGCGCGCGGGCAGGCAGGATGGCAAATACCAGGGTCAGACCAAGGAGCAGGGCCGCGCGCATGTTAACCCTGTCGAATCACGAGCGGCAGCGTGATCGTGAAGGTTGAACCCACGCCGACCTTACTCTTGACGGCAATCGTTCCGCCGTGCAGTTCGACCGACTGCCGGGCGATCGCCAGCCCCAGGCCGGTGCCTGGCAGTTTGCCGACGTTTTCGGCGCGGTGAAATGCCTCGAACAGACGCGGCAGATCTTCCGGCGGGATACCGATGCCGCAGTCAGTGATCTGGATGGTCGCCGCGCGATCCTTGACGCTCAGGCGGACACCGACTTCACCGCCTTCCGGGGAATATTTGATGGCGTTGCTCAGCAGATTGACGATGGCCCGGCGCAGCAGCTTGCGGTCGAACTGGGCCTCCACCCGCCGGTCCACCCCCTTGTAGACGAGCCGATGGGTTTTGTGATGCACCCATTCCAGTTCTTCCAGGATGTCGCGCAGGTAGGTTTCCAGATCATATGTTTCCAGGTTCAATTCTTCGCCGATGAACTCGGTCTTGCTCAAGGTGGTCACGTCATCCACGATTTCGGACAGATACTGCACCTGCGATTCGATGGCCTGGATCGACTCGGCCTTTTCTTCGGGGGTGGCCCGATCGCTGTATTTTTTGAGGAAATCGCTCGCCAGCCGGATAGACGCCAGCGGTGTTTTGAGTTCGTGAGACATCATCGAGATAAACCGGTTCTTCAACTGGCGCATTTCGCGTTCTTTTTCCAGTGCGATCGCCAGCCGTTCCTTTTCCAATTGTTCGGATTCAAGTTGCTTGCGCGCGGTAATGTCCTGTACCACACCGGTATAAATGATCTGATTTTCCATGTGCATGCGGCTCATGGCGATGTACATCGGGAATACCGCGCCATCTTTGCGGCGGCCCTCGATCTCGTGACCAACCATATTTTTCACAGTAAACCCGCTGACCTGATCGCTGTCCGTATGCCGGTACGGTTCCGCGACCAGCATGTTGATATTGCAGCCGATGAATTCCTCCAGGGTGTAACCGAAGATGGTGGTCATGGCCTGATTGGTGGAGAGAATCCCGCCGCTGCGGTCCACCGTCACAATGCCATCGACCACGTTGTTGACGATGGCTTCCAGGCGTGCATGACTTTCCTGAAGCTGGATCTGAACTTTTTTCAGTTCGGTGATGTTCTGGTGGGCGACAATCAGGCGCACATGCCCGTACCAATCGAAGCGGGTGATGCGTACCACGTACCAGCGGCGCTCGGTTGGGCTGTGGCAGGGATATTCGAGATAAAATTCGGTTTGGCGACTGCTGAGGACATCGCGGAGTCCGTCGGCGACGACTTTTGCCTCCGGGTTGGTGGCCCGCTCACACACGTCGAAGTAATTGGCCCCGACCCCATGGGCCGTATCCTGAAAGCCATTGATTTCTGCAAACTGCCGCCAGGCTGCATTCACTTCCAGAATCTGACCGGCTTCGTCGAGAATGGCGATATGCGCCGAGATTGCATTCAGCGCGGTGACGACGAATCGTTCCGCTTCCAGATAGGTTGGAATGCCCCCGATTTCTTCCTCAAATCGCAGCAACGACGGTTCCACAAGCACTTCCCCAAAAGTATTACTTGTTTTATTTATAGCACAACCAGGGCGATTACACATCACCTATCCGGCCAGGTTTTCGTGGCCCCCTCTGCTTGACAGGAATACTCAAATCTCATAAACTACAGTCATATTACCCGTTTAAGCGGGTAATTGAATAAGGAAGCGATGCCGTGACTGATCACATGTTAATCCTCGCCCCACAGACCGTCCGGGTGCGCTTTGCCATCGAACCCGTCTTGAACGCGACCGATACGCTGCTGCTGTTGAGCAGCTTCGATAATCAGTATGGTTTTCCGGAGTGGATCACGACCACGCGCGACCACCTGCCCCCGCAACGGAAACATGTCCATGAGCTGCTGATTAAGGGCGTCAAGATCCTCGATCACGAACCCGGATGGCCGGATTTTCCAACGTATGTCGATCACCTGGCGGCGATGGACCCGGTCGAACTGCGCGACCAGGCCCTCCAATGGATGTGCGAGCCGGACCGACTGGCCGTGATGGACCTGAAACCGCTCGATCATGACCGGCTGCTTCAGGATTTAGACGCCTTCCTGGAGTTTCAGCGGGAGGTCGCTGCTTACTACCAGCAGCATTATGCCGACAAGGAAGAACAGGCCCCCTTCGACGCGGCGCTGTTTACCGAGATTCACGCCCTCTACAACGACCCGCCGCGCCTTCAGCAGTTGGCCGTCACGCATCTGCGCGCCATGTGGGGCGAGATTCTGGAACCTGAGTGGCAGCGAACCCTGCCGATGCTCGAAGAATCGGTGCGAGCCTTCGAACAGTTGGATTTCAGCGTGCTGACCGCGCAGGAAGCGATCCGGCTGGTGACGGGACGCGACCTGACCAACCATTGGCAGGCGGAACTCAGCCACGCGCAGGAACTGGTATTTGTACCGTCGGCGCACATCGGACCCTACGTGCGCCTGTTCAACCTGAAAGATACGACCGTCAGCTACCTGATGTTTGGGGCGCGGCTGCCTGCGGGCACGCGCTTGCAGTCCCCGGCGCTCAGCCGGTCCGAACTGCTGGTGCGGCTGAATGCGCTGGCGGATGACACCCGCCTGCAAATTCTGGAACTGCTGACGCGCTATGACGAATTGTGCGCCCAGGACATCATCACCCTGCTCGACCTGAGCCAGTCCAGCGCCTCGCGCCACCTGCGCCAGCTTGCAGCGACCGGCTACCTGATCGAACGGCGGCGGGATGTCGCCAAATGTTACAGCCTGAACCGTGACCGCGTGGATGATACGCTTCAGGCATGCCAGCATTTCCTGAAGATGAAGTAGGGAAACCGCCTTCACCAGACCGATCGTAAGCAGGATTTGATTTGGGGGGAGCAGTCATCATGGACCATCACTGGCGCATCGCGCGCGAAGCCCACATCCGCCGCCGCGAACTGATGGCGGAAGCGGATCAGAGCCGCCTGGCCGCGCACCATCACCCCCCAGAGCGCAGGCGCATCGTGCGAATTTACGGCCCGGCGCTTTACCGCCTGGGCACCTGGCTCATGACCTGGGGCGCACGATTGCAGGCTCAATACCGTGAATCATCCGCGCACACCCCACCCGAACGTCTGGCGCTGGATCATGTCGAAATCGGCGGTTCATAATCCCGGCTGGACCCGGCATTTTCAGGACAGATGTCCCCAAGGAATCGTGACATTTGTCATCCTCTCCGCACGATGAAATCGACTTCCGCCGCGTGCACGAATGTGCGACGATAAAGGTGGGCAACAAGCTGGATGAGGAGGACGGCCTATGATGATCGAATCTCCTGAAATCTGGCGGCAGATTATCCAAAAACAGCAAGAGGAATGGATCGAAACAGCCGAACAGGATCGTCTGGTTCATGAAATTCGTCTTTCCAGAAAGCGGAGTGGTTTTTACTGCGGGCTGATGTGCTGGCTGGGCCGCCGATTGATCGCCATCGGCAGTGATCTGCTGTCCCACTTTAGCGAAGAACCCTTTGAAAGGCCGATGAAGCGGCGCAGGCACACGGCCTGATGATGTTCGTCACGGTTATCAGCAGACAGACGGCACTATCGAGGCGGGTTCAAACTGTGGACAATGAAACTATGCGGGGAGGTACGTGATGACTACTCGTTCAGTCGATCGGAAAGTCACACCCGCACGCAGCCAGGCACCCTTTTTGGTGGGCCTGGGGATGGTCATGACGGGTATTTTCGTCATGGTAGGCAACACCACCGGACCTGTCCGGGTGATGGGGTTGGTCTTTCTGCTGGGGTTAGGGCTGATGCTGCTGTTATGGGGCATCCTGGGGCAATCCAGCGGCCCGATAATCCCCGGTGCGCTGCTGACTGGTGTCAGCGCGGGCGCGCTGCTCACGCAGGAAGTTTACGGCCTGCGCAGTTTGGAAACAGCAGGGGTTCATGCACTCGCAATCGCCGCCAGCTTCGTGTTAATCACACTGCTGACGGGGTTGTTTACTGGCGCGACCTTATGGTGGCCGCTTATTCCGGGCAGCATTCTGCTGCTGGGTGGTCTGAACCTGCTGTTAAACGATGCGGTGATTTTGAGCATTGGTGATTTCTGGTCGCTGGCACTAGTCACGATCGGGGGCTACCTGATCCTGCGGTTCCGGCGGTCCATCTAATTCGCTAGCACCTGTCTGGTTTGCCATTGCCGGGCAGTGTCTACAAGTATATTTCTCCTCCCGATTGAGCGCCGGGTCCTTGTGACTCGGCGCTACTTGTTTCCCTCCTTATCCCGAAGAGTCTATCCAGAGTCTATTCATACACTTCGGTCTGATGGGAGAGCGCTTAGGAAAACATCAGCCGAAGAGCGGTTTTAACTCATGGCTCAGTACTCAAACCTCAGCACTTGGATCTTCCACAATGGTTTATGGACAGACACCCTGTCCAGGCGTGAGACCCGCCGCCCGTATCCCCAGGTTTTTGCTTTATTGGCCTGCGGCTCCCTCACTGCGGGATAGTCAGGCGGTCCGCTTCATGGTACAAATCTTCGTTCAGATACATCGTAAGCCAGATGTTAGGCCGCCGGGCCATAATGCGGTGAATCATTTCCTGTTGGAGCACTGAACGGCTAGGATGAGCATTTGAGACGGCTGTTTTTTTATCTGCGCTATGCGCTGCAAAACCTGCGCAACAGCGGGCGCTGGACGACCTTTGCCATATTGAGCGTCGCCGCCGGGGTCGCCACAGTAGTGGCCCTGCGCAGCCTGGGTCTCGCCATCGGCGACTCGCTGCTGGTCAACCTGCGCGAACTGAACCGGGGCGACATCACCATCCGCACAGTCGGGACCGGACCATTTGCCTTTACCGTAAACCAGGGTGACAGCGAGCAGCGCGTGTTCCGGCCCGGACAGATCGCGCGCATCAACGACCTGGTGGCATCGTATCACGGCACCCTGACCACCTACAGCATCTACAATAACGTCCAGATTACGGCGGCGGATTTTGTCAGCACAGGCCGCCCTCAGTTTATCAGCACCTTTTTCATCGACCCGGCGGATTTCACGATTGGTCGGGAGGTGCTGGCGCTCGACCCGCCCGGAGTCCCCCTGGCCGATTTGCTCACCGGCGGGCGCGACGTGGTCATTAGCCAGAATCTGGCGGAAGAACAGAACCTGCACATCGGCGACCCGGTGCGAGTCACTGGCACCACCGATCTATTCACCGTAACCGGCATCGTGGCGACGGAAACCGAAGCCAATATCCGCAACATCACAGCGGCCTTCTTTGGCTTCGCCTATTTCGACCGCGATCTGGCACCCAGTATGCAGTTGAACGCAGAACCGAACCATATCAGCATCGTGCTGCCAGACGGCACCCCCGAAGTGACGATTCGCCAGTTGGGGATCGGGTTGTGGACGCTCAAGGCCGGGGTATTCACGATGAACACGACACCCGACCTGCTGCAAAGCAACGCGCAGCTCGCCGACATGCTGGGCCGGTTCATCGTCGTGCTGGGCCTGGGGGCGCTGCTGATCGGCGGTGTGGGCATCGTCAATACCATGCTGGTGATGGTCGGGCGGCGCACGCTGGAAATCGCCTCGCTCAAGACCTTCGGCATGAAGCGTCACCAGATCGCAGCGCTGTTCAGCACCGAAGCCGTCCTGCTGGGGCTGATGGGCAGCGCGCTGGGCATCGTCATCGGCCTGCTGCTGAGTCTGGTGGTCAACAAGTATGGCGAAGCGCTGATCCAGCAGAAGCTGACCTGGCGGCTCTACCCCGAAGCGGCGATTTTCGGCTTCGTGATGGGTATGGTCATCACGGTGATTTTCGGGGTGCTGCCGGTGCTGATCGCCGCGCGGGTGCGTCCGGCCATTATCCTGCGGCCTAACCAGACCCACATGGCCTCGACCAGCCTGTTCGAAGTCAGCGTCGCACTGACCATCCTGATCGTGGTGCTGGGCGCGATTACCGGGCAGATCGTCGGCCCCCTGCTGGAACGCGCCCTGGGGTCGTATGCCCCTAATCCGATCCTGTTTGGCATCGTCGTCGTCACTGCCGTGCTGATCCTGCTGGCGCTGCTGGTCGGCCTGCTGTGGCTGCTGGTCTGGTTCATCGGTCGACTGCCTGCCTTTGGCAGCGTCGATCTGCGGCTGGCACTGCGCAATATGACCGCCCGCCGGACGCGTACCGCGACCACGCTGCTGGCCCTCAGCGCCGGGATGTTCGCCCTCAGCAGCATCAGCTTCTTTGGCCTGGGCGCGCGCCAGATTCTGCAATTTCAATTTGCCGAAACCCTGGGCGGCAACGTCATGGTCGTGCCGCTGGTGCGCCAGAACCTCGGCCAGACACTGGTGAATATCCTCATCGCCCTTCAGGATGACATCGAGTACAACACGCGCATGGGCGCATTTTTCTCGCGGCTCGAAGCGGTGGACGACCATCCGGTGCAGTTGGATGACCAGCGCATCGGGGTGACTCTGCCGCTGGTCATCCGTGAATCCGAAAAGCCGGACCTGCGCAGCGGCACCTTGCAGGCCGGGCGGGACCTGGAACCGGGCGATTACGGCCAGCCCGTCGTGGTGCTGTCGGAACAATCTCTGATCGAATCCGCGCTGCGCGAATTTACCCTGGCGGACCTGGGCGTAACCGTCGGCTCGACCGTTCGGATGAATATCAACAACCGGCCCTACGATCTCCAGGTGATCGGCATCGTCGCCAGCGCCAACGGCATCATCCCGAATTTTGGCGGAGCCTTCCTGCCGCCGGGACTCATCGACATCAACCGGGCCTATGCGCAGTTCAATATCCTCGACATTCCGCCGGAAAAGGTCAATGATGTGCTGCTGAGCCTGTCGCAGGTGCCGCTGCTGCTGGCGGTGGACGTGACCTTTCTCGACAGCCTGATGACGCGCCTGATCGAGCAGATGAGCGCCATCCCGACGATCGTCGGCGTGCTGTCGCTGGCGGCGGCGGCGGTCATTATGGGCAACACCGTCTCACTCGCCACACTGGAGCGGCGGCATCAGATCGGCGTGTTGAAAGCGATGGGACTCAAACGCGGGCGGGTGCTGCGCGTTATGCTGCTGGAAAACACCGTCATTGGCCTGCTAGGGGGCCTGCTGGGAATCGCCATCAGCTCGCTGCTGGTGGCGCTCATGACGGCCCTGGGGACAGGCGTACCTGTTCCCCTGCCCGAAGAAGGGCGTCCGCTGGCGATTGCCCTGCTCATCGCCTCGGTGCTGATCGCCTGGGCCGCGACCTTCTTCAGCGCGCGGGTGGCCGTCAACGAGCGCGTGTCGCGCGTCCTGCACTACGAGTGAGTCGCCTAGCCGCGCATCTCTTCCAGCCGCGCCTGTAAACGGGCCTGCTCATCCGGGTTGCTGGTCATGTCAATCGCCGTCATCATGCTTTCCAGGGCGGCGCTGCTGTCGCCCCGCGCATAGTAGGCTTCGGCCAGCGCTTCGTAAGTGTAATAACGGGCGTCCACATCCAGGCTGCGGTTGTAGGCGTCGATGGCCCCGCTCAGATCGCCCGAATCCGCGAGGATGAGGCCCCGATCGTACTGAATCTGGTAGGCTTTGTCCGGGTTCATGAACAGGTCCCAGAAGTCCGGGTAATTTTCCAGCAGGTCGAAATGCTGCATCGCTTCTTCGACGTTGCCCTCCCCATACCAGCTCACCAGGCCGAGGACATAATGGGCACCCGGCGCATCGTCCGGCGCAGCTTCCAATGCCCGATTCGCCAATTCGCGGGCCTGCGCGTAATCGCCGGCTCGGTAGGCGACGTAAGCGGGCCAGGCCAGTTGTTCCGCCCCCTCGAACGTGCCGGGAAAGCTCTGCATCGTGGCATAAGCATCATCTACGTTTCCAAGCGCCAACAGATTGGCCGCCAGAAACGCCGTCGAATACACGTCGTCGGGCTGGGCCTGATGCCAGGCATCCACATAAGGCTGTGCCCGTTCATAGTCGCCTTCATAGTGCAGGTATTCCCCTGCGAAGCCCGCGAACCGGAAACCCTGCGCGCCGCGATCCACCGCTTCATAGAGCATGTTCCCGTAGACTTCGTAGTTGCCGAGCGAGTTGTTGATGTGGCTGGCCCGCCACAGGGCTTCGAGATTGCCCGGGTCCAGCGCCAGGGCCTGATTTGCCGCCTCCAGCGCCTGTGAGAGGTCGCCTGAATTCCCCCAGCGCAGGACTTCGCTGCGGGCGATATATCCCAGCGGCGACTCCGGGTTGGTGCGAATGGCCTGATCCGCGTTGTGGAGGGCGCGGGTGGTATCGCCGGTCTGCGCAAAATAAAGTGAACTGGCGACCAGGGCGTCGAAGTTATTCGGGTCGGTCCGCAGCAGGGAGATCAACTGGACTCGCGCTTCTTCCCACTGGCCTGCCAGAATCAGGCGGTCGATGTCATCCTGAAGCGGGGTCAGGCCGGACAGGAGATTGACGTCACCGACCTGGGTGACCACTTCCGCGGCCTCCGGTGCGGCTTCCGTGGCCGGTGCAACCTGGGCAGCACCCAGTTCGCGAATGCGCCCCAGCAGTCGGCGCTGTTCGTCGGGGTTATCGTAGGTATTCTCCAGTGCCAGGCGCAGGTTCTCGCGGGCAGCTTCGGTTTCACCCAGCGCGGCATGCGCATCTGCCAGAGCCTCATAAATATAGGGGTACTGGCCGACCGTTTCCAGTGCCTGCTGGAACGCGCCGAGCGCCGCTCCATATTCCCCGGCTTCCATCAGGATGCGCCCACGATCCAGATGCAGTTCCTGGTCGAAAGCGATATTCAGGAAGTCATCGTAAAAATCGACGCCTTCTAATTGATCGAAGGCTTGCAAAGCTGCGTCCAGATTGCGGTCGCCATACCAACTGACGAGGCCGAGCACGTAAGTCGCTGCATAGGCCTCATCCGACAATGCCAGGGCAGTCTCGGCATGGTCCCGCGCCTGGGCAAAATCGCCTGCCCGGTAAGCGACGTAGGCCGCCATCGTCAGGTCATTCGGCTCGGTAAAGACGCCGGGATAGGCGCTGATGGTGCCATAGGCGGAATCGGTCTGATCGAGATGCAGCAGGTCCGCCACCAGCATGCGCAGGGCATAGCTATTGCCTTCATCGCCGCGATAGCGCGTTTCCATGTAGGGCAGGGCGCGTTCGTAATCTCCCTGGTAGAACAGGAAATCGCCCGCGAAATTGGCAAAGCGGAAACCCCGCGCGCCGGATTGTTCCGCCTGCCGCAGCAGGGCCAGGGCTTCATCGGTCCGGTCGAGGTTTGCCTGCGATTGGCTGGCACGCCACAGGGCTTCGGGATTTTCGGGGGCGTGATCCAGGGCTGTCATTGCCGCAGCCAGCGCCCCTTCCCAATCTTCAATGCCCCAGTTCTGGAGGGCGTCGCTGCGGGCGATGTATCCCAGCGGCGACTCGGGCGCAATCTCGATGGCGTGGTCGGCATCCACCAGCGCGGCCTGGGCATCCCCCTCGATGGTTCGCAGCAGGGCGCGCGCCGCCAGCGCCTCGACATTGTCGGGGTCCGTCGCCAGCATCTGATCGAGCTGTTGGGCTGCTTCCTGGTCCCTGCCTGCGATCAACTGGCTGTCGATCTCATCCTGAAGGGGCGTCAGGCCGGAAAGCAGTCCAGCTTCACTTAGCCGGGCAATATTCTCCGGCACTTCGGCCACTTCGGTTGGAACCGGTGTCGGCGGAAGAGTCGCGGTAGGTGCTTCGGTCGGTGTGCGTGTCGGCTCCTCCGTCGGCGTATGAGTCGGCTCGTCGGTGGGGGTATCGGTGGGCAGGTTGGTCGGCGTCTCGCTGGGAGCCTCCGTCGGTATGTCGGTTGGAGTTACGGTCGCCGTCTCGGTGGGGACGTCGGTGGCAGTCTCTGTCGGCGCGCTGGTGGCTTCATCCGTAACCAGCGCGACCGCGACTTCGGTCGGCGTTTCGGCGGCGCTGGTGGGCAGCACCGTCACGGACTGCCCGCCGCCATTCAGCAGCAGCAGCGCGCCAATAACGACGATGGCCGCCACCGCGATCAGGCCGCCCCACAGCAGCGGCGACCGACGAGCGGGCGGCTTGATCATCGAGGTCGGGTCTTCTTCGCGTGCGGCACTCGGTCGCGTGGCTGACTGGCCCACGACTTTTGCAGTGCGGTCCGTTACGCTGGCGCTGGTACTGGCGCGAGTGGCGGTATCACTCACGCTGGTTCGGGCGCTGTCGAGGGCGGCTTTCATTTCCGCCGCCGTCTGATAGCGGTCGTCCGGGTTTTTCATCATCGCCTTGAGGATGATCTTCTCGACGGCTTCCGGCAGTTCGCGACCATATTCCGAAGGTGAGGGCAGCGGCGCGTTCACATGCTTCATGATCACGGCCATGGGCGTATCGGCTTCATACGGCACCCTGCCGGTGAGCATTTCGTACAGGATAATCCCCAGGCCATACAGGTCGGCACGTTCGTCGGCGTTGCGCCCGGCAGCGATCTCCGGGCTGAGGTAAGCCGGAGTCCCGACCATCGCACCACTGGCGGTTAACCCCGGCTGGCTGAGGATATGCGCGATGCCGAAATCGGTCAGGATAGCCTGCTGAAGATCATCATCCACAAACATGATGTTGGCGGGTTTGACGTCGCGGTGAATCATCCCGGCTTTGTGGGCATAATCGAGCGCGTCGGCGATCTGCGAGGTGACGCGCAGCGCATCGTCCAGGGACATGCCATCGGGATGGCGGGCGATATGCGCCTTCAGATTGTCGCCACGAATGAACTCCATCACCATGTAGTAGACGTCGCGTTCGATGCCAAAATCGAAGACGTTGACGATGTGTGGGTGGCGCAGTTGGCCGACCGAACGGGCTTCCCGGCGGAAGCGCTCGATAAACTCCTCATCCATTGCCAGGTGGCCGAGCATGACCTTGATGGCGACGAAGCGCTCCAGGCCGGGTTGGAAAGCCTTATACACATCGGCCATCCCGCCGCGCCCCAGGCGTTCGCGCAGCTCATACTGACCTAGCTTTTGACCGCTCAGATCCTGTGTCGTCATCCCATCGTCCTTTAGCGCCCAGCGGCTGTACTCACCTGCCTGAATTATAGGTCAAATCTGGCCTGTTTGCCCAGGAGTCGGAACTCTGCCGCCAATTACACGTATAATCTGACGAGGGAATGATACACAACAGGGGCAAGGTTATGTTTTATTTGCGATATGCAGCTCGCAACTTATGGCGCAACCGGCGCTGGTCCGGTTTCGCCGTGTTTTCGATCGCAGCGGGGGTAGCGACCATCGTCGCCCTGCGCAGTCTGGGACTCGCCATCGGCGATTCGCTGACCAGCAACCTGCGCGCGACCAATCACGGCGACGTGACCATCTCCGAGAATTTTGGGGGCGGCTTCAGCTTCAACTTCGTCGATCCCCAGGATAACAATCAGGGATTTACGAAAGACGAAATTGCGGCGGTCACGGACTGGGTGACGCAGCGCGGCGGCGATTTGACGGTCTACTTCTCGACCGAAGCCGTCCAGATTGCGCTCCCTGGCTCGGTGACTGCCGGGCGGCCCCAGTTCACCTCGTCCATTTTTATCGACCCGGCTACATACCCCCCGTCGCATGAAATCACGGCTGTGGACCCGCCGGACACGCCGCTGCGGGACCTGCTGACGGGCGGTAACGAAGTCGTTATCAGCGAGAATCTGGCCGACACGAATAAAATTGCCGTCGGCGATCATGTGCGGGTAAGCGGGACAACCGACGAGTTTCTCGTCACCGGTATCGTACCGACCGAAAACGAAGCGGGGTTTCGCAACCTGTTTGCCGCCTTTTTCGGTTTTGCTTATTTCGACCGGTCGCTGATGCCCGCGCTGTCGCTCGACCAGAATCCCAATACCATTAGCCTGACTTTGCCGGAAAACCTGGCTCCGACGACCCTCGATGAAGGGGACGCCATGGAGAAGGAACTGAGCGGCCTGCTGCGCAGCGATCAGGGCTGGTACTTCATGACGGTGCCCAAGCTGCGCCAGCAGAACCAGACCATCGCCGACTATACCGGGCAGTTCATCGTCGTTATGGGCCTGGGTGCCATGCTGATTGGCGGCATCGGCATCGTCAACACCATGCTGGTGATGGTGCGGCGGCGCACCGAGGAGATTGCCGCGTTAAAGACCTTCGGGCTGAAGGGGCGGCAGGTCGCGGCCCTGTTTATGTCCGAAGCGCTGCTGCTGGGGCTGGCGGGCAGCATCCTCGGCTCGCTGATCGGGATCGGCCTCAGCCGCCTGGCGAACACCTATGGCGAGACGCTCATCCAGCAGCAGTTGGTGTGGCGCTTGCAGCCCGAAGCGCTGCTGTTCGGCGTGGTCATCGGCGTGCTGGTGTCGGCTGTGTTCGGCGTGATGCCGGTCCTGACTGCGGTGCGCATCCGCCCCAACATCATTCTGCGGCCCAACGAACCGCACATGCCGCGCGTCGGCGTGCTGCAATCGATCC
>JAIOHO010001068.1 GCA_019912905.1 Anaerolineae bacterium | reverse complement strand
GGCATATTGGTCGAGGCGCATGACTATCCTTCAGAACTGCCCGTAATCGGGCCGGGGGTGGGAAACAGCGGCACTTGCGGCGTGCCATCTGACTCAATATTGGCCTGATCCGGCAGGCCGGGGGTGGGCGTGGGTGTGGATGTCTGGGTGACGAACCCCGGAATCCCAATCGGCCCCGGAGTCGGATACACCGGCTGTGAAGTGGGGCCAGGGGTAGGCGTTTCGGTGGGAATGAGCGGGACGCCGAAGGGCTGATTCAGGCGCGCGCGTTCGTCCAGCGCCTGCTGCGCGTCTTCCAGAAAATCGAACACCACCGGGTCGAACAGCGCTTCCGGCGCGATTTTCGCCAGTTCGACGCCGATCTGAGCCACGCGGTCGCGGCGGGCGATAGTGGTCACGGCGACACTGAATTCATCGGAAATGAGGCTAACGAGCGGCAGATCGCTGATGACAGTGGGGCGGAATTGCTCCCAGTAGGCGCGGGCTGCATCGAAAAACCATTCCGCCCCCAGGTTGGATGCGATCAGCAGGAAATGATAATTCGGTAGCGATGTCTGTGGCATGGCAGCTAATTATAGTGGGTCATCGCCGAATTTGAAAACCCCTTTTGGGCGGTTCATAGGGACCCGAATTCGACGGCTGCTGGAAAAGGATAATTCCAGGCAGAGACCAGGTATGATGCCTCTAAAGGTGGAGAAACAAAACACGGGAGCTTTGGTCGACTCCCGTGCTGGTATTCATCATCGCTGGGGGCGGATTAAGCGTCCCAGGGCTGCGGCTCTTTCAACTGCATGAACGTGCACACCGCGCCGGTCGGATCGGCAATCACCGCGAACGCGCCAATATCGCCCGCCTTCGTTTTGCCCAAAATGACTTTGCCGCCGTTCGGCTCGACTTTGGCGATGGTTGCGTCAATATCGGCGACGGAGAAATACGCCGTCCACACCGGCGGCATATCGCCCCAGTTGGCATCCATCAGCATCACGCCGCCGTTAGGACGCCCGTTATTGAGGAAAGTCACGTAGCCGCTGGCGGGGTCTACGCTGGCTTGCCAGCCGAACAGCTTCGTGTAGAAGTCTTTGGCCTTGTCCACATCGCGGGTGGTCAGTTCGTTCCAGGTCATTGCGCCGGGCGTGTTAACAAGGCTGCTCCCGATATGGTTCTTAGCCTGCCACACCCCCACCACTGCCCCGGTCGGGTCCTGAAGCATCATCATTCGCCCGCTGTCGAATACGTCCATCGGCTCCATGAGAACGGTCCCGCCGAGTTCCTTGACCCTGGCGGCGATGGCATCCGCGCTATCGACGTTGACATAGCTGCTCCAGACCGATGGCATGCCCTCCATCATCAGCGGCCCCAGCCCGGCCACATTCAAACCGTCCTGCTTGAACATGGTGTAAAACATGTTGTCGCCCAGCGGCAGGTCTTCAGCGCTCCAGCCCATCAGAGCACTATAGAAGGCCTTGCTCTTTGCGGGATCGGTCGATCCGCAGTCTGCCCAGGAAAATGTGCCATGCGGGTATTTCGTGACTGTAAACATGGATAGTCCTCCCTATAGAATGCAGAATAGAATATTTGTTCTGAAACATTGTAACCGAAGTTGTGTGAAATGTCATCCATCAGGTTTAAGGGTGCCTTGTTGTAACAACATTCTAACATTGTGGACCATCTACAGGATAAGGGAATTGTGGACCGCGTGCGGTACGGATTCGCGAACCGGTGGTTGGAAAAGATGAACCCCGACAAAAGCTGAATCGGGAAGCTGAAAGAGATTCTTTTTCGCCATTACGCCATCTGATAGTTGGCGGAAGGGTGCCTTTACTGCCGCCGATTGAAATCGATGGCAACCGGCCCAGTCCTGTTGGGACTCGAAGAACCCGGTGAGGGGTTTGGACCCTTGCCGGTGAAAATCGAGAGATTTACCGGATGCTGGAACTCAGATCCGAGGGGGAGAATCCATGCAGATTAGGGATTCACATCAACAAGAGGCCATCATAAGGGCAGATTGCTCTGCCCCTTAAATCACGCGTTCGGATAATCCTACAGGCCGAATACGAACCGGATGCCGATGATCAGCAGGAAGATGCCGTACAGCCGCTTGACGATCTTGGTCGGCAGGTTCAGTGCCAGCCGCGCGCCAAAGTAGGCCATCACCAGCAGCAGCAGCGCCAGCGGAATGGCGACACCCAGATCGACTTTGCCCGCCTGATAATACTGAAGCACGCCAGGCAGACCCACCGGCAGCAGCAGCGCCCCCAGCGAAGTGCCGGTCGCCAGTTTCTGATCGAATCCCAGGAACAGCATCAACGCCGGGACGATGACCGCGCCGCCGCCGATGCCGAACATGCCGGACGCCACGCCCGCCACCAGCCCGACGACAAAGCAGATCACCAGCGCCCGCGCACTTTCGGGATTTTCGGTGTCTTCCTGCACCTGTTCGACGGCGATGCCGCGCACTTCCGCCAGCCATTTGCGGGGGGCCATGTAGCGCCAGGCCATGAACAC